>DAOOIV010000128.1 GCA_035384605.1 Phycisphaerae bacterium | reverse complement strand
TGGGCATGCGCCTCCAAATGAATCCTGAAGCAGGTAGGGCAGGTCAGAGCCCTGCAAAGTCGCATCGACGAAGCAGGGCGCCGACCTGCCGAACCACGGATAGGGGTAGGAAGGGCGGATTGACCGTCCCCCCTCCCTCCGAACCGGATCGCTCGGCCCGCAATCCTTTCCGGGCCGCATCCCCTGCGGAATCCTTTCCGCATTCGGCATCCATGACGATGCCAATCCTCCACCCGAAGGCCAGCAGGTAGGGCAGGTCACAGCCCTGCGAAGTCGCATCGACGAAGCAGGGCGTCGACCTGCCGCCACCCTGACCGCCCCCCGCGCCAAACGAACCCACCCAGCCAGCATGCAGCAATTATAAGTATTTGTGAAATAAGTACGTAAGGCATGATCGTCTGCTCTTCCATGCCGTGGCGTGCTGGTGACCGCACTGGCCCACGATAGCCAACGGGCTGGCTGCGGCACCTCCAAGCCTTTCCGGTGATAACGCTCTTCATTTCCCGCTCAGAACCGTTGTGTGTTGAATGGGCGTCGACCCCAGACGAAATACAGTCAGCACCGGGGAGCTGCGATCCCAATGCCCTCGTCTTGGTCCGAGTATCCTCCATCGCACCCCTGAGGCGAGGAAAAACGCATACAGTCGTTTTGTGGACGAGATATTAGAGGGCGCCGAATTCATTGATAGGCCCTTATTGGACGATATCATTCACGCGCCGATTTGGCGTGGATGAAGTGGAAGTCTATTTAAGGAGAACGACGATGAAATACCTGGTTGTGTGGTCAATTGCCCTCGTGCTGTGCCTGGGTCTGACAGCCGGCTGCAAGCAGGAAAAGGAAATGGCTGCAGCTCCGGAGGAACAGGCCGAGCCCCCGATGTTCCCGGAGGAGACGGTGCCAAAGGTCGAACCGGCGGCCGCACCGGCCCCCGTCGATGTGACTGCGGCGGCGCCGGCACCCAAGCCTGCTCCCAAGGAGAGTTACGCCGAGCCGAAAGCCCCAAGAACCTACGTGATTCAGAAGGGCGATACGCTCCAGAAGATCTCCGAGAAGTTCTACGGCACAACGAAAAAGTTTGACAAGATCTACCAAGCAAACAAGGATGTGCTCAAGGACAAGAACACCCTCAAGGTCGGCACCAAGATCAAGATCCCGGATTGATCTGATCCGGGTGATCGACCGGATGGCAGGAATGCCTGTACCCCTGGAGGGAGGCTGCAAGAGTGGGACCGGCGGCGGCGGATCATGCATCGAGGCAGTTCCGCCCCGCCACTCCGCACTCCAGGATTCCTGCGTCGCCTGATGCCCAATCGCCGCTGGACAAGCCGGTGCAGTTCGTGCGGGGTGTTGGTCCACACAGGGCAAGACTCCTGTCCAAGATCGGGATCAACACCGTTGGGGACCTGCTCGAGTATTTCCCCTTTCGCCACGAGCACCAGCGTCGGCCTCAATCCATCGACAGCTTGGTTCTTGACGCCAATGCGACGGTTATCGGCATCGTTGACTCGGTTCGGAGCAACCTCACCCGCCACGGCGGCCCAAGCGTTACTCTGAGACTGAGCGACGGGACCGGGACCGTCCGGGTCGCTTGGTTCAACGCCCCCTACCTGCGAGACCGCTTCCACCGGGGGCAGGTGCTACGGATTCACGGGCAGGTCGGCGAATTCGAGGCCCTTGCCCAGTTTGTCAACCCGACCGTCGAGCAGCTCGATCCCCAGGCCGATCCCAAGACGTGGGATTTCGAGCGGGTGGTGCCGATCTACAAGGCCACCGCCTCGCTATCGACCACCCACATAGCTCGAATCGTCGACAACGCCCTCAAAGAAACGCTCAATTCCATCGACGAGACCCTGCCGGAAACTCTGCGCAAACGTCGGCAACTGATCGGTCGTCGCGAAGCCATTTGGCGCATGCATCGGCCGGACAATCCGGAACAGGTAATCGAAGCCCGACGACGCTTGGCCTACGACGAGCTGTTCGCCATGCAATTGGCGATTGCCCTGCAGCGCCGATGGACGGCCACCGGAGCGAAGGCGCCAAGACTGCCGGTGACCCCCGAGATCGACCAAAGAATCCGCCGCCGCTTCCCGTTTCCGCTGACCGCCGCACAAAACAGAGTCATCGCCGAGATCTGCGCCGATCTGGCACGCGACAGACCAATGACCCGGCTGCTGCAAGGCGACGTCGGTAGCGGAAAAACCGTGGTCGCCTTGTACGCGGCCCTGACGGCCATCGCCAACAAGACGCAATGTGCCATACTGGCGCCGACGGAGGTCCTGGCCGCACAGCACTTTGCCGGAATCGAGCGATACCTGGCCGGCAGTCGCGTCGAAAGGTGCCTCCTGACCGGCAACACGCCCAGATCTCAACGAGACAGGCTCCTGGAATCCGTTGCCAAGGGAACGACAAACCTCGTCGTCGGAACCCAGGCATTGCTGGAAAAAACTGTTGAGTTTGCGGATCTCGGCCTGGTGATCGTTGACGAGCAGCACAAATTCGGCGTTTCTCAGCGGGCCATAATGCGAAGCAAGAAAACGAGAAGCCGCCATGGTGCTGCCTCGCTGCTTCCGCACTATCTCGTCATGACCGCAACGCCGATTCCGCGGACGCTGTCGATGACCGTCTTCGGCGACCTGGACATCTCCACGATCGACTCGTCGCCCCCCGGACGTCAGCCGATCCACACGAAGATCGTGCGTCCGAAGGAGGAAGCGGAAGCATGGCTGGCGGTCCGACATCGGATCCGCGAGGGCGATCAGGCCTATGTGGTTTACCCGCTCGTTGAGGAGTCCGACGAACTGGATCTCAAGGCAGCCACCGCGGAGGTCGACCGGGTGGCCCGGGATCTGCTGCCGGGAAGCAGGGTGGGCTTGCTCCACGGACGCATGAAAAACGCCGAGAAGCAGACGGTGATGCGGGAATTCGCCGCCGGCCGTCTTGATGCCCTCGTGTGTACAACGGTTATCGAGGTCGGGGTCGACGTGCCGAACGCCACGGTCATGGTCGTTCAGCACGCCGATCGCTATGGCTTGGCGGCCTTGCACCAACTTCGCGGGCGCGTCGGTCGAGGATCAAAAGCCTCGATCTGTCTTCTGATGACCGATTCGCCCTCCCAACTGGCCAACGAGCGACTGGAGATTCTCTGCCGAACCACGGACGGTTTTCGCATCGCCGAGGAAGACTTGCGTTTGCGCGGTCCGGGTGAACTGCTGGGCACCCGCCAGCACGGATGGCCTGAGTTCCGGGTGGCCAACCTTGTGGAGGACACCGAAATCCTGATGCAGGCACGCGACGATGCCGCCCGGCTCGTCCGCGAAGATCCGAACCTGAAGAACCCTCTCCACGCACGGCTGAAGGCCGAGCTGCGCCGACGCTTCCGCGACAAAGTGGCCTTCATTAGTGTCGGATGATAGAGTATCGGGTCCGGCTCGAGGAGACTGGCCAAGGCTGGTGCGTTTCGCGATCAGCCGCGGCGGCGGATGTTCCGGCCCGACCAACGACCGACATGGAGAGCCGCTGACGGCTGCAAACCCGAAACCAGCGCTTTCCCGATGGAGCACTATATGCAGGGGCTTGACAACCTCAAGTACGACGCGAACGGCCTGATACCGGCGATCATCCAGGATGCCGACACCGGCGAAGTACTGATGATGGCCTACATGAACAAGCACAGCCTGGAGGAGTCGATCCGGACGGGCAAGACGCACTTCTGGTCGCGATCGCGCCGGCGGTATTGGATGAAAGGTGAAACCAGCGGCCACACCCAGGAGATTCAAGAGATCTTCATTGATTGCGATGCCGACACGATCCTCGTGAAGGTCAAGCAGAACGGCGCGGCCTGCCATGAAGGTTACAGAAACTGCTTTTTTCGCAAATATGATGCGGTAACCGAACAGTGGTCGGTTTGTGCCAGGCGTCTGGTGAATCCGACAAAGGTGTACGGGAACAAATGACCGGTCATCCCGCCGCTGAAAACCGGACCGCGAGAGAGCTGCACTTGGCAACCCAGGAATACCTGCCGCTGTTCCCCAAACGTACACGATGGTTATGGTGGCCGTCCGCCCTCGCTGGGGTGGTGGGCCTTGCTCTGACCTATGGCTTCGACGAACCGGCCGTTGACGATCGGCGTATCCACCAGATCCTGCTCGCCGCGGCCATCTTGTTCCTGCTCAGCCGGATCATGTTGTTAATCCCCCCTGTCGAGATCTCCGCTCGGATCGGGCGTTGCTGGCTGGACTTCGCGGTTCTTCTGGCCGGGGCGGTGTGGTGGGGGCTGGATCACGACCGCCAGCGAGAAGTCATCGAGATTATCGCCGGCTACAGCGCGGCGATCGGATTCCTCGCCGCGTCTCAGGCTGGCGTCAAGTGGTTGATCGAAGGGCCCCTGCCCGGCGTGCATCCCGGCCCGGTTCGGCGGCTGTTTCTCGCCGGCCTCTTCTTGGCGATCGTCGGCGGGTTGATTCTGTCGTTGCCGCGATGCTGGGCTCGAGGCTATCCCGCCTCGTCCGAAAGCGGCTACACCGGCCAGTTCCGTTACGAAGTCGGAGCCCACGCCCTTAATTGCCTGTTCACCTCCGCGTCGGCAATCACCGGCACCGGCCTGTCGGTCCACGACATAGGCCACGACTTCAGCCTCGGCGGGCAGATCGTCATTCTCCTGCTGATGCAGATCGGAGGACTGGCCATATTGGCAATCGGCACAGTGCTCGGCTTGCGACTTCGGGCCATGCTCGGCTGGGAGACTCATCAGGACGACACCACGCCCGAGGGACTCCGGCGGGCAGTCAGGTTCTCGTGCCTTCTTCTTCTAACGATCGAAGTCATCGGTCTTCTGGCGATGTTCTTCGCGCAGCCGAGACTCTTCGATTCTTCCGAGCCCCTGCGGCCGAAGATCGTGGCTTCGGTGTTCCATACGATCAGCGCGGCCTGCAATGTGGGGCTGACACTCAACAGCGATAGCATGGTAGGAGCCCGCGGGCTGGCTACCACCTACGCCGTGATCCTGCCGCTGATGATTCTTGGCGGCATCGGCGGGCCCTTTTTCTTCTCCATATATCGCAAGCTTCGCGATCGTACCGCCCGCATGCCTGTGGATGTTTGGCTGACACTGGTTGCCACGGTTCTGCTGGTGGTGATCGGCGCGGGCCTGTTGTACGGGATCGAGAGCACATACACATGGCAGCTTCGATACCCGCAGGAGAAGACGCTCGGTAGCCTGCAGTGGAACGGCGCCTCCTCCGCTCCCGCTGGTGAGATTGTTTTCGGCTCCGGCAGCAGCGAACGGGTGCAGGCCGAGCGAATGTCGACGATGCGGCGCGGTCCGCGGATTGCGGCGGCGTTCTTCCAGAGCGTTACGGCCAGAACATGCGGCATGCGAACCGCGCGATTGGATGACAAGTCGCTCTCTCCGGCCAGCCGCTACCTGCTCATGGTCTGGATGCTCATCGGCGGCTCGGTGGGCGGAACGGCCGGCGGCGTGCGGATCTGCGTCGTCGGGCTGCTCTTGCTGGCGATTGTTCGACCTCGAGGACGGCTGTGGCGAAGTGAGGCAAGCTTGAGCCACGGCACCGGGCGACAGACGCTGGCTGCGGCCGGGGTCGTTGTCGCAGCCATGGCGTTGGTGATCGTCGTCACGAGTTTCGTGCTTATCTATCGCCAGAGAGACGCCTCATCGGGAAGCTATGTGTATGAATCGAGCAGCGCCCTATTTGAGTCGATCAGCGCTTGCACCAACACCGGCCTGTCCGCGGGGTTGACCGCCCAACTACCGACCGAGGACCACCTGAGCGGCCCGGTGTGGTTGCGCGTGACCAGCCGCAGCGTGTTGATTCTGGCCATGCTTCTCGGTCGTGTGCTGCCGGTCGGGATTCTTCTGCGGTGGGCTGCTATCAAGGGCAGACAGCCCCCTCCATGAACGGCATCCAGGCAGAGCCGCGTCAGTGGTCTGTCTTGACTTCTCTGCGGCCCAAAAAGCTTTTCTCTTGGGGGTCAACTGCCCACGTCGGCGGGTCTCTCGCCTTCGGTCAAAACCTTCTGAATGGCACCCCGAGCAAAGGTGATCTTAACATTGGCCGACTCGTCGACTTTGAGAGTCACTTCAGTATCGTTGGTGCTCACGACCGTGCCAATGATTCCGCCGATGGTCATGACGCGATCGTTTTTCTTGATCGCGTTCAGCATATCCTGACGACGTTTCTTGTCCTTGCGGCTGTTCCAGGCAACCAAACCATAGAACACCACAATCATCAGGATAAGGCCGATCCACATGGTGGGGGGGCCGCCGCCACCTTGGGCAACAACGGGTATGTCAAACAAGTGCGTCACTCGCAGGCTCCTTTGTCGTCGATTCTACTGAGGCCGCCGTCAGCGGCTACCGGGAACTCGGCAAGCAGTGTCTCCCAATCCCCACTGGGAATCAAGTCTCGCAGGCGAGCCATGAATCGTTGGAAGAACCACAAGTTGTGCAGAGACAGAAGGATGGGGCCCATCATCTCGCCGGCCAGAAACAGGTGCCGGATGTAAGCTCTGCTGAACCGCCGACACGTCGGGCAGGGGCATTCGGCCTCCAGGGGCAGGTTCTCGGCCCGGTGTTTCTCATTGCGAAGCCTGAGCGGATGCGTCGCTGTGAATGCGTAACCGTTTCGGCCGTTCCGCGTTGGCAAGACGCAGTCAAACATGTCCACCCCCGCCCGGACGGCCGCAACAATGTCCCTCGGCGTGCCAACGCCCATTAGATACCGCGGCTTGTTGGGCGGCAGATGGGGGGCCACTTCGTTCAGTACCTCAACCATATTCCGGTGCGTCTCGCCGACAGACAATCCGCCGATCGCGTATCCGTCAAAGTCCAGATCGATAAGCCGATCGGCGCACAATCGCCTCAGGTCGTGAAACACCCCGCCCTGGACGATACCGAACAAGGCCTGATCGTCCCGCTCGTGAGCCTGCTTGCAGCCGGCGGCCCAGCGGACGGTTCGATCCACAGCTTGGGCCACCGCCTCGCGGCCGGCATTGCCGGGAGGACACTCATCAAAGGCCATGATGATGTCGGCGCCAAGCTGATTCTGGATCCGGGTGGCCGAGACAGGGTCAAGATGAAGCCACTGACCGTCAATGTGCGAGCGGAAAGTCACACCATCATCGGTAATGTGGTTCAACTCCGCCAGCGAGAAGACCTGGTAGCCGCCGCTGTCCGTCAGGATCGGGCCGTCCCAACCTATGAAGCGATGCAGCCCGCCGAGCTGCTCGATAAGTTCTGCTCCCGGCCGCAGGGCAAGGTGATAGGTGTTGGCCAGGATGATGTCCGCGCCGCTGTCGCGGACTTGCTCGGGCCACAGGCCCTTGACTGAGCCCCGTGTGCCGATCGGCATGAATGCCGGCGTACGTACCGGTCCGTGCGGCGTATGCAAGACGCCGACCCGGGCCTGCCCGCCCGGCTCACAATGATGGATCTCCAGCTCAAACACTGGGGATATGATAACCTCATCGGCCGGGAACATGGACCGCTGGGCCAAGACCCTGCCGATCTGGGTTGCCGGCAAGCATCCCGGAAGAGCCCCGCCGGCAAACCCTCGACATAAGCAGGCGATGACTCAAAGCACTCCAACCAAGAGTGGCCAGACTCGGGGGTGAGTGGCATGCGCTGATTCAAGAGTGTCGCCAACGACGCCTGTTTGAAGTAACGGTCGCCGGTCAGGGCCTCGGTGACGTCCTATGGCTGGATCTCCACGAACAGGATGCGCTCGGTCCGCACGGTCTTCAGGAGTTGTGACGGCCTGATCGTGGCGGGCGTCCAGGCGAACGAGCAGAGCCGGGAACAGGCTATCGGCAACACAAACGGTCATTCCTTGGCCCGCCCGCTGAGGTCATAACCACCTGCTCGGCGGGATCCGACGATAAGCCCTGAGCGGTGCCCGGGACCGGCTCTGTTCGTTTGCCAAGGGGGCGTTTGTGGCCGGGTCCAAAGATCCCCAACACCAGACAGGCACTCAGGTACCCGATGGTCCCGCCCACCAGGCAATCGCTGGGCCAGTGGAAGAACTGGATGAATCGGGAAGCGGCGCAGCCGAAGGCCAGTGTCCAGAAAAGCCAGGCCAGGCGCGGGTAAAACGTTGCCAGCACCGTGCCAAAGGCAAATGCGGCCGCGGAGTGACCCGAGGGAAATGACGAGCTGCGATCATCGGTGTTGCCGGGAGCCCAGCCGACCCAGGTGTCCGCCGGCCGGGTAGCCGGATCATCGAAGTCAACCACGCCGGAGTTCGGGCGGTATCGCACGATGGTGTATTTGCCGCCGTTGTAAACGACCATTGCCACCAGTTGGGACAACAGGATGGCCGCAACCACCCGACGCCAACGGCGGTCGAACGCCGCTACCACCACACAGGTCACGATCACCGGCAGAATCTGCCCGAAATCCCGCAGGCCCAACAAAAACTGCTCTGTCCAGCCGTGGGGATCATCAGGAAAACCCCTATTGCCCCATCGCAAGATCCGAACGTCGAAACGCAACAGGAGCAGCGACGCCGCGACGAGGGCAACCGCAGGGAGGCAGCGCTTCAGCCAATGTGCCCACGGGGGTAGAGAGGAATCAGACATGATCCGCAACGGTCGGCCTGGGAACGCGACGTTCCAGATACGTGTAGCCCTCGAGCCCCCGCTCGTACTTCTCCAGGAAGTGACCGGCTTCCTCGAAGGAGATTGTGCCCGACCGGACGGCGGCCTCAACGGTCTTTCGCATCCGGTTCGACAGCTCAGTTGTGGAGTACTGCATGAACTGAAGGACTTCCTTGATCGTATCCCCCTTGACCAGTTGCTCGATCACGTAGCCGCCCTCGGGGCCGAGACGGATGTGCACGACGTTCGTGTCGCCGAACAGGTTGTGCATATCGCCGAGCGTCTCCTGGTAAGCCCCGGTCAGGAACACGCCCAGGATATAGTCCTCGCCGTTAAGGGGGTGCAACTCCAAAGCATCCTTTACATCACGCAGGTCGATGAATCGGTCGATCTTGCCGTCGGAGTCGCAGGTGATGTCGGCCAGAATCCCCTGCCTCGTGGGCTTTTCGTTAAGCCGGTGAATCGGCAGAATCGGAAAAAGCTGCTGGACGGCCCAGAAGTCGGGCAAGGACTGAAAACACGAGAAATTACAGAAGTAGGTGTCGGCCAGCGACCGCCGAAGCCCCTCCAGATCGTCCGGAACGTACTCCAGTTCCTGCACGATCCTCAGGATCCGTTGCATGGCTGCCCAGAAAATCGACTCGGCCATGCTCCTGTCTTTGAGGGTCAGGTAGCCATGCCGGAAGAGGCTCATGCATTCCTCGCGGTAATGCAGGGCGTCATGGTAGCTTTCCTGGAAGTTCTTGCGAGTGATATTCCGGCAGCAGTCCAGCAGGTTGCGGAGCACGTCGGGCTTGTCTTCGGGGATCTCCTGAGGCACCTCGGTCTCGCTGTATGAGCTGACCCCCAGGACGTTGAAGATGAGGACCGAGTGATGCGCCGTGATCGCCCGGCCGGACTCGGAGACGATGACCGGGTGGGGCACCTCTGCTCCGTCACAGGCATCCAGAACCGCGCTGACGACGTCATTCGCGTACTCCTGCATGGAGTAGTTGCGGCTGCTGGCAAAGTTGGTCTTGGAGCCGTCATAGTCGACCGCCAAGCCGCCCCCGACGTCCAAAAACCGAAGCGGGGCCCCCATCTGGACCATCTCGACATAGATCCGGCAGGCCTCTTCGAGCCCCTCGCGAATCGAGCGGATGTTGGTGATCTGGCTTCCCAGGTGGAAGTGGAGCAGTTGAAGACAATCCAGCATCCCGTTGCCCCGAAGATAATCCACCGCCTGGACCAGCTCAGCAATAGTCAGACCAAACTTGGAACGATCTCCGCCCGAGAACTCCCACTTGCCGGAGCCGCGGCTTGACAGCTTCACCCGCACGCCCAGCCGGGGCACCACGTTCAGCCTCTGGGAGGCTTCCATGATCAGCGGCAACTCTGTGAATTTCTCGACGACGATGGTGACCGCCTTGCCCATTTTGCTTGCGAGCAAAGCCATCTCGATGTATTCCAAGTCCTTGTAGCCGTTGCAGATAATGAGCGATTCGGTGGAATCCAAAAGGGCCAGAATGGCTAGAAGCTCCGGCTTGGAGCCGGCCTCAAGACCAAACTGATAAGGCGTACCGTAGGTTACGATCTCCTCAACAACCTGCCGCTGCTGGTTCACTTTGATCGGGTATACACCCAGGTAGCGGTTCTTGTAGCCGTATTCCTGAATCGCTCGGTGGAACGCCTCGTTCAGGGCTTCGACGCGTGCCCGCAGGATGTCCGAAAAGCGGATCAGGATCGGCAAAGAGATGCCGCGGCGTTGGAGTTCATCGACCAACTGCTTGAGATCGAGCATCGGGCCGTGGGGACCCTGGGGGTGTACACAGGCATTGCCATTATCATTGATCGAGAAGTAAGGATGACCCCAGTTCCGGATGTTGTACAAGTCCATCGCGTCACTGACGGTCCATTTGCGAACGGCATCAGTCTTCTCGGTGAAGACCGGATGATAGAGTTTGCCCATTCAAGCAGTCCTCGTTGACCACCGCCCCCTCCATGCAGCGGTCCCCCAATCAACTCAATGGCGATTCCTCATCGTCTCGCAAGGAACCTCAGACACGGAGCCTTGTCGTTCGAAGCCCAGGACACCTGCCTCTTTGATCGCTCGCTCAAGAGCAGACGCTCGCGAGAGATCGCACGCGCCAAACGCCCGCCTGTCCCGCGATCCCGATCTATTGTGGCATCGGTTTTCCGAAGGTCAAGATGTTGGGCACAATTCTTGCAAGATTTTTCATCGACCGTGAGATGCCAGAGCTTGAGTCGGAGCCACCCGGCGAATTCCGGCAGATGGCTTGCTGGGCAACGGCGGCTTGGCCACCGGGTCCGACTCCTCCGGCAGCGACCCGAACCTCCGCGCGGCAGCGCCCGCCAGACCGACCGGACACCCCCACCTGTTTCGTCTGCGGCAGTGGAGTTTTGTGCCAGACGGTTTCGGCCGCATGCCCTGCCTCGAAGAACGGTCCTTCTGAAACCTGCCTGGAGCAACGGGCGCCGCCGACACCGACCAAGCCGACGCGCCGGGATAAACCGGATACCACGCGGGGCGACCGCCAGGCGAGACCTCTGGTGTGTTGGGACCCGCCGCCCAGGCAGCACGTGTGTGGCAAGTCACAGGTACAGGCTCGCCTCCCTCCGCGATGCTCTCAGTGCACAGAAAGCATCTTGCGTGCCGCCTCGGTAATCGCCACAACGGCCGGGTGATTGAGTCGGCGCTCGACACTAATGGCGTAAAACCGTTCTGTGTGACCGCCGATTTCGCCGATCATCTCGACCTGCCAATTCCGCGCGACCTCCGGAGCGATCACATTGTGAGCGGGAAAGAAGCCCCGTCCCTGCTGCCCCAGGGCCATGATCAATTCGACATCCTCGGATTCGGCCACGACGGTGGGGTGGACCCGCATCGTACGAAACCACCGTTCCAGCGTACCGCGCATGGCCGTGGTCTCGGCCGGGAGCAGGGCTGGCGATCCGGACAGCGACTCGGGAAAGCCCTCACGCAACTGTCGGGCAAGATCGGAGACGGCAAAAAAGGCAATGCCACACTCGCCGAGAAGATGACTGAAGGCTCGGACCTTGATCTGGGGCGGCATGGGGGCGTCCGAGAAGACCAAATCAACCTCGTGCGTTGACAGCTTGGGCAGCAATTGCAAAGGAGTTCCCTCGTAACACATCAACTTTAGGGGCTCAGGCAGACGGAAAACCGGTTCGAGCAGGCGACGGACCACGAGTTTGGAAAGCGTGTCCTGAGCTCCGATGCTCAGGCGAGCGGGCGGACCTGCGGGACAACCCCGCGCCGCATCGACCAGTTCGTTGCCCAAGGCAAAGATCTCTGTGGCGTATCGGTACACGGTCTGGCCGGTCTCCGTTAGAACCAGATTGCGCCCAACGCGATCAAAGAGCTTGGCCCCCAGGTAGTCCTCCAGGGCTCGAATCTGGGTGGAGATCGTGGACTGCGTCAGATACAATTGATCGCACGCAGCGGCGATCGTACCTTCCCGGGCAACCATCCAGAAGTACCTTAAATGATTGAAGTTAAGTGATTCCATGGTCATCATTATATATCGATATAATCGAATGGTCAATTGCATATTTTGAATGAAACTAATGACATTAGCCGGGCGTAGAATACGACGTCAGTGCCGGTGGATACGGCACCATCAGCTAAAGAAGGGAGGTCTACATGCGTGTTCAGATATTCGCGAGGAACGTCACTCTGACCCCCTCTTGGGTGGACTTTATCGAGCGACGTTTGACGTTCGCCCTCGGGCGATTCGCCTCACGAGTTCAGGATGTGGTCGTGCGGATTCAAGACCTCAATGGTCCGCGCGGCGGGATCGATCAGCAGTGCCAAATCGATGCACGCATTCTTCCCTCTGCGTGGAAGACTGCCAAGGGGACAGGTGCCGACTTGGGTTCGGCGATCAGCATCGCCGTGGACCGGATCGCTCGGTGCGTCCGGACGGACCTGGATCGCCGACGGACCCGTCGAATCCGCGGGCGTAAGCGCATGGAAACCCCGGTCCTCGCGTGAGTACCGGGTAACGGGCAGGTGTCCCGGGCCTGAGGAGCTCGGGGCTGAATGACCGGAAGCGAGGTGTGAGATGACATTCCGCCGAATCAGAGCTCGACACCCCGGTATGTCGGGGTACGCGAGAAACGTGCTGCCGGCGGCTCGGGCGGTTCGCCCAAAATCCACACCCGACGATTCCGGAGCGTTCTGTTTCGCGGACGCACGCTATCAGTATCGTTCGGGCAGCATTCCTTCCGGCAGGTCTCGAAGCTGTGTGGCGGTGGAGCAGTTGACTGCCGAGGCGATGCGTCCTTGCGGCTACTGCAGGGACGGGCACGAGCGATGCGGCGTGTGCCAAGGGCGAGGTTGCTCTGAAGACCGGGACACCTGCGATCATTGCCTGGGGCTTGGCAGCTGCACGTGTGGTTTCTGCGGAGGATCGGGCCTGGTCACCTGCGATGCCGTTGCCCCCGAACTGCGGGTGGCCGTGGCTATCGAGCGAATCAAGGAAGCTTCGCGGCAGCTCGATGCCATCACGCGTCAGCCGTCAACCCCCTCCGCGGGTAGCGGATCTCAGCAAAGTCTCGATGAGGTCGGCCGGACCCTGCTGGCGTTGAACCGGGTGGCGGCAATGATCGAGGACTCGCTGCATCTGCTCCAGGCAGAGACCCAGAACCGACCGGGCGGCGAACAGGATCTGTCGCGGGTCATCCGGTTCGGCTTGAAACGAGCCGCCGAGTGTATCCTGCAGATGCGCGCAATTATCAATGGCATGGCCGTTTCGGCTCGGCAGCTTGCCAGACAGAGCAAGCGTCGCACGAAGGAGCGGGAAATCGCCGTCAAGCGTGCCGCTTTCTACGCGTCGTTGCTGAGACGGCCCGAGCTGCTGACAGGTACCGGTTTTGAAAGGGTGCTGTTGATCGCAGCCATCGAGAAGCTGCGTAAGGCATCGGCCTCGCCGACCGCCGGGCAGGGCCGGCCGCAGGAGGAGCCATGACAACTCGTTTACCCGAAGATTCGTGGGCGGTTGCCGCGGATGGGCGCTGCGAGATGAAGCCCTGCGGGAAAACTCGCGACCGGAAGCGGTCAGACGTTGATTCTGGGATGAACCCGCAACCTCACCAGGGCTTCAGTTCTGTCAAGGAGCGTGTTTGCGCCCTGCCGCGCAGGCCCCTTACACCCCCACGGGTGCCACCTGAAGTGTTCCTCGGATAGCCGCACGGGCCGGAGCCGGTGTTGTTGATGTGTCACCTCCCTTCTGGATTCCTTAATCCGGTGCTGACCTCCCGGCGTAGCGGCGATGCACGTCGCGACCGCCCGCCTCGCTTGGCAGGGCGCGGAGTCTTGCCGCGGGCCCGCGCAGAATAGTCGCCGCGTCACCATGGGCACGGCTCTCTCGGATGGCAAAGGGGCGGATGGAAAAGGGCTCAGAAGCCATTTTCAGTAAAGGTGGTAACAGGAGGTCATGTTGTTCCGCGTTCTCGGCGTACTCACCGGTTGACAAGAGCGGTCAGCATTCACCCATTAGCCCCCGTCTTGTCAAGCGCGAAAACTCCCTTGGCGA
>DAOOIV010000127.1 GCA_035384605.1 Phycisphaerae bacterium | reverse complement strand
AGACTACATATTCAAACCGGCGAAATCTCTGCACTTTCAGAACGACGCTGGCACTACGTCATGTGGGCCCTGCAGATGACCCGTTCACCCGACGGCATCGGCGAGGAAAAGGAAAACGGCATCTACCGGTTTACCTCGCCCGACGGCATTCACTGGAGCCGCGCCTCCACCACGCCGTGTATCCCCGGCAACGCCAAGGTCACGCCCACCTTCCCCGACGACCCCGGCCGGCCGCTCGTGGAAGGCGTCATCGACGACGTCTCGGTCGTTTACTGGTTCGAGCGGCTCGGCAAGTACGTGTGCTATCACAAGGTCATGACCCGCAATCCACGGCCCTACTCGACGACCAAAGGCGTGGGCAATATCCGCCAGTTTGCCCGCTTCGAAAGCACCGACGGCATCACCTGGAACATCGACAGCCCGACGTGGGCCTTCTACGTCGACGAGGAGGACGAGGCCTGGGAACCCTACCTGCAGTTCTACGGAATCGGGATCCTGCCGGTCGGCGACTTATACTTGGCCACCACGATGGAGTGGCACAGCGGCAAGCAGGACAACATTGAGGTCGGCCTGGCCTACAGCACCGATACCATCAAGTGGCACCGGCCTTTCAGAGGCCGGTTCATCCTGCCCCGAAGCGCCGAGGGTGAGTGGGATTGGGGTCAGACCCGCCAAGCCGCCGGCATCATCGAAAAAGACGGCCTGTGGTGGTTGTACTACACGGGTTACCCGTTTACCCACGACGATCCGCTGCGCAAACAGCACTACTACACGGGCATCGGCCTCGCCCGCATGCCCGTCGGCCGGGTTGTCTCCGCCCGGAGTTGGAAGAGCAAGGGAACATGGACCATCGGACCGGTGATCCTGAACGGCGAAACGCTGTCCATCAATGCCCGGGTCTATAAGGAAATGGACATCGAGGTGCTCGACAACGGCGGCCGGCCGATTCCCGGCTTCACCGCAAAGATCAAGATGCGCGACGAGACTCGCCTACCCGTGAAGTGGACGTCCGGCAAACCGGCCGATCTGAAGGGCAAGCCGGTCAAAATCCGGTTCAACCTGTACGACGCAGAGGTGTTCGCGATCACCTGCGATTGAGACCCGGTATCAAAACCCACATCCGGGACCACCGTAGTCTCCCACTCGGCAGCGGCGGTCAGTTCAACGGTTCGTTCACGACCGACTGAGCGCCAGGTGACACCCGATCGCGATGATTCCGAACCGGCCGCGTCAGTCCCAGCCACCCAGCCGCAACGCCCGGCGGATGGCTCGCTGTTGCTTCTCAAACCAGCTCGGCGGAGCCGGCCGCGTCGTCTGCGGAGTCTGGCCGGCTTTGGCGAAGGGATCCGGCGTTTGGGCGATCCACGCCTCCCACGCATCCGCGTCAAAATCATGGGTCGTGCCCGTCAAGGCGATCAAGGACAACTCGGCCCGCTCGGCGATGGCAAAGTCCCGGTCACGCAGCAGGCGGATCAACGGCGCCAGCACGGCCCGGTCCTTGAAGCAACCGAGCATTTCCGTCGCCGTGATACGCACGCTGCGCGACGAATCGAACTCGGCCATCCGAATCGCCAGGTCTCGGGCGATTTCACGCTGGGCACTCGCGAGCGCTTTTCGCTGATCCAGTTCGGCAAGGGCATGCAACGCCTCCCACCGCACGTCATCGTCAGCCGGAACGGCCTTGTCACCGGGCTTCGCCGCCTGCAAAACGGCGAGCATCGTTCCGACCGGCCGATCGTCTTTGTAGCGAGCCAAGCCGCGAATGGCGATGCACCGAATCTGGCTGACCGGATCCGTGCGGGCGACCGCGTCGAGTACATGGAAGACCTCCGGGCGGGCA
The DNA here is from genome assembly GCA_035384605.1 of Phycisphaerae bacterium. Taxonomy (NCBI): domain Bacteria; kingdom Pseudomonadati; phylum Planctomycetota; class Phycisphaerae; species Phycisphaerae bacterium. Next base: position 12,402 of record DAOOIV010000127.1, on the reverse strand, counting down.
TAGTCCCCGCTTTCGGCCAGCCGGGCCACCGCCTCCCGGCGATCATCCGCGTTGCTCCTGGACAGGTCCTCAGGCAACGCCGCTTCCATGGCCGTCTCCAGAGAGCGGTACTTCCATTGACGCTTGGCCTGCCGCGAACAACCGACCGAAGCCAGGCAAACCCCGAGCACAACAATCCCGAACGCTCGCCCAGCCCGCTTCACAAACAGCCGACCGGCACACCGCGCCCTCGGGGCCCCATCTTTACTTCCCAAACCATACCGTGACGACATGGATCCTGAGTTCATGGGCCGACCACTCCGCAATGAGATCGCCGCGCCAAGACCGCCGGTCCGGCGATGCTCACTTGGCCCGCCGGCGTTCCCGACGGAGTCTACCGACGAAGGGCTGCGTCCACAAGATACCTGCGGCGGACCTTCCCATACCGCTGTCACTTGTGGTAAGCTGTTCTGACGTCGACCTATTCGCTTGTGCATGGTGGTGCTGCGATGGTCTCCTACTCGACGCCTCCCGAAGCAATCGATGAACGGTTCATCGAGATCCTGATCGAGGAACTCGGCCCCAAGGGACCACGGCTCCCCGCCGGCGAGGATGATCAGACCCTCCCAATACCTCCGAAACCGGCCTCGCACGACGACGAGCTCTTGCCTTTGCCACTCGAACCCCTCGAGGACACCGTGTTGGACCATCCCCCCCTGCCTCAAGAGGTCCCTGCGGCTGCTCCGCTGGTGCTGCGGATCGTCGAGCCGGGCGAACCCGATCAAGTAGTTAAGCTCGCCGGCAACGCAATCGGCATTGGCCGTTCCCGAATCAATACCGTCGTCGTTCGCTGCCCACGCGTCAGCCGCAAACACCTTCGCGTATGGATGGAGGCGGGAGCCGTCTGGGTCGAGGAAATGACCGGCAATCACATAATGAGCGTTAACGGGGTCAGAATGCCCCGCGCGCGGCTGCAACTGAACGACGAAGTGCAGGTAGGCAGCGTCAAGTTATTCGTGGAGTCCCAGGAAAGCGGCGAATCACAATGAGCCGGCTACCCGCCGGCCCGACAACGAGCAAGGCATGAAGTACCCCCCCTTCCTCATAAGTCCGCTCTGGCTCACCGTGCTGGTCGGCCTGATGTACCTCTGGCTGCACTGCGTCGCCGGCCTCAGCAAGCGGCTGACCTCGCAAAACCGCTCCGCACCTTACCTGAACCTGCTCATCATCTTGACCGGCCCGTTTGCCTGGCTCGGTTGGTGGGGCAAAAACCATCGGCTGCATACCTCTGAGGGTTGGAAGGAACTTGCCTCAAACATTCAGGCATTTGTCCGGCGCGGCTGGGTCGGCCGCAGGTATGAGGACGATGTCATTACCGTGCTGGCGCGCGCCGACGGGACGGCGGCAGCCGGCCTGTCCCGCGGATCAGGACGCGGCAGCGAGCCGATGGCCCTGACCTTGGCTCGGCAGATCATCGACTGGGCCGTTGACTTGCGCGCATCCGACATCCTCATGGACCCCAAGCCCGATCAGAGTTATGAGCTCCGCTATCGCGTCGACGGCCTCCTTCGCGAGCCCCAGCGGATCGAGCGCGAAACGGCCCTGGCTACGCTGAACTGCTTTAAGATTCTGGCGGACATGAATATCGCCGAACGCCGCCGCGCACAGGACGGCTCACTGCTGGCTTACTACAACGATCGCGAGATCAAGCTCCGCGTCGCCACCGCGGGAACCGTGTACGGCGAGAAAATCGTCATCCGCGTTCTCGACGCTGCCGTCGGCCTGTTTCGCCTTGACCAGCTCGGCCTCTCCCAGACGCAGATGGATCGGCTCCGCGGCCAGATCCACCGGGCACACAGCATGCTCCTCATCTGCGGCCCCACCGGCAGCGGCAAAAGCACCACCCTTTACGCCGCCATCAACGAACTCGGCAACACCGGCCGCAACATCATCACCATCGAGGATCCCATCGAATACGCGCTTCCCATCGCCAGCCAGACGGCCATCAACCCCAAGGCCGACATTACCTTTGCCAGCCAGCTTCGCCACGTCTTGAGACAATCCCCCGACGTTATCATGGTCGGCGAGATCCGCGACGCCGAGACCGCCAGGATAGCACTCCAGGCCTCCGAAACCGGACATCTCGTGTTCTCGACTCTCCATTCGAATGACGCCGTGACCGGGCTCATCCGTCTGATTGAACTGGGCATCGAGCCGCATACCATCTCCGCATCCGTGAATTGCCTGATGTCTCAACGCCTGGTTCGCAGGCTTTGCACCAAATGTCGGGCCCGAACCTCGATTTCCACTCGTCTCAAGCGGGAGGCCGACCAGCGACGTATCCCGCTGGGCAACATCTACGAGCCCGTCGGCTGCCCGGCGTGTGACGGAACCGGCTACAGCGGCCGCGAGGGCATTTTCGAGATGCTCGAAATGTCGCCGGCCCTCGGAGAGCAACTGGCTACCCGGCCCACGATGAACGCCCTTTTCGGCGTCGCACGAACCGCCGGCATGACCACGATCAGGCAGCACGGCATCGCCAAGGTGCTGAACGGCACGACCAGCGTGGCCGAGGTTGTTCGCGTAACGGTGTTTCGATGATTCTTCTTGTCGTGATCATACTGTCGACCGTCATCGCTTGCTGGAGCATGAACATAGGTCTCTACGCCATGCTGAGCCGCTATGTCATGGTCGTCCTGGCTGTCGCGGCCGGGATCGGCTTTTCCGGCCCCTTGCGACAGTCCATTCCGACGGACAACCGCTTTCTCTACGGTCCGTGCCTGCTCACCGTCGCCGTGCTCATGTACGCGCTGCAGCGCAAACTGGCCCAAGGCTGCCTCGATGAGCCTGAGCTCGCCTTGCCGCCGTTCATCAATCGGCTGGGCGGAGGCCTGCTGGGTTTCCTGCTGACCATGACCTGCCTGAGCTATCTGGCCCTCGTTCTCGCCACTTTCCCCCTGCCCGAGCAGGATGTGATACTTCCTGAAATCAGGCAGATCGCTCGCCTCGCCGTCGGAACCGCACGGGCGGTAAGTCTCCTGGCCGGCACCGGCCGGCAGATCACCCTGGACACCGTCCTGCCGCAGTAGAGGTACAAAGGAAGGCGACCCCCCCCGCACTGACTGCCGCCCTCGCTTGGCGTTGTCTTGACCATGCGCTCCCGGGCAAACACGGTGCCTGTTTCGACCGATCCTGACGGTGGTCCTCTGCGGCTCAAACACGTCATATTCAGAAGCGATACGCGTGCTGACCCCTCTACCGTCTTCTTCTGATGATCACGGATCAGATGAACCGCCGCAGTCGACCCCCTGCGCCGGCATCCCGCAGAATCGGATTGCGGTTCGATGATCGCCGGTACAGCCTCATGCCGCGGAGCCTCCGTCTTTCGAAACCGGTCCCTGCATCTTCATCGAGAACTCGCCGGCCCTTCTTATCCACAGCATCGCCATCACCTGGAATACAGCGGCCGCAATCAGCAGGATCGGTGCGACGACCGCCGTGGCCATGTAGAACAGCACGTACATCACGGCCTGGAAGGATTGGAGAACCTGGGCATTGCGGCCCTCGGGCAGGGTTCCGCAGAAGATGCTTGTGCTCTCACGCCATCCGAGCAGGTGCAGGACCAGATAGACAACCACAAAGGTGGCGGCACACAACACAAATGAACCGGGTGAGAACCATTTCATGGCCCTGATCCGCCGGTGCAGAGTTCGCCACCTGCCCATCATGGTGCCTCCACCCTTCGTCCTCGCTCGCGGATGGTCTGCCAAAGCGGCCCGGCGACGGCGGAATACAGCAGTACCGCGTCACCAACCTGGTTGCTGGCACAGAACTGCATCCGGCCGTCGTGAAACAACGGGAACCCCGCGAACATCAGCGTCGTCGTCAGCGCCCCGTAGTACTCGATGTCCCCGAACGATGCCGCGGCGACAAATGCCTGCCCGCTCGAGCCCGCGCTCAAGTCGATAATCGGAATCACCGGCCCCGAATCAATGTCCATCGGCCCGACCCAGGACTTGGGCCACTCGCCGGCCCACCCGAAACCCAGGCATTGATGCGCAATCTCCCGCTTGGCCCGACGATACTGGTCCTCCGCGAATGCCTCATCCACGATCTTCAGCCAATGAGCGGCCATCCAGATCGTCGAGCCTTCCGGCCCGTCCACCGCCTGCCCCTCGTACGTGTAGGATGAACAAAGCAGACCCGTTTGTTGGTGCACCAGCTTCTCCTTCGCCCTCGCGATCCAATCCCGCCGAAGCTGCCCATGATCTTCGCCGTCGAGCACCTCGTGCATCCTGATCGCCGCCAGGGCGACGGTGTTGCAGAACGTCCAGCACTCGTTCGGATAACTCTCGCACGAGAGAACCGGCCCGACGGCCATACGGTCGGCGGTGATGTGCACGAGTTCCCGCATGCGTTCTCGAAATGGCTCGTGCTCGGCCACCAGTCGCCGGGCCCCCATCATCATCGCCAGCTCACCGTCGACAAATATGCTGCGCACCGGCTGCTGCAGAAACTGCGACTGGTTGGCGTAGTCGAGCAGGAAGTAGCTGATCCCTTTCGCCTGGGCGAGACGATCCGTGTCCTCAATGATCCTGTCCATCACCTGGAGGTACTCATCCTGCTGCTGCGGCTCGTGGAGACACATGTTGGCCAGTGACAAAACCAGGAACGTCCGGCCCATGAAATCCCATTCCGGGTTGTTGACCCGCATCTTGTCAATATCGGCCTTGCCGTCCCCCGGCAGTGTCCAGAGATCCAAGTGCCGCCGAGCCAATTGGCGGGCCAACGGCGCAACGGTCGTTTCGCTGCGGAACTGGTCACGACCGGGCCGGAAGACAAGATGCAGCAGAGGCAGCCAGACGGCCGTTCCGATGGCAATCGAAACCAGGCTCAACAGGAACCTGGAGCGAAAGGACATGCTTGCTACTGACACCTGCGAATTCACCCCGGTCTCCCCGACTCACATCCCGCACTGCACGCTCGTCCATCCACATTGCACTATACATGAACCGACCCCGCCGGACCATCGGGTTTGCAGAACCGGGCTGTGCGGCTTGAAAAAAACGTGCCCATCGGGGAAATTCCCAAGTCGGCATCGCCCGGTCCCAAAAGACCGGGCTCGGACCCTGTTTTGACCGCCGATCCTTCCTGCAACCGGGAGCAAACAATGATACAACTATGCATGGTTCTCATGACGACAATCGCGGCTGAAGGCCGCTTGGGCCAGGCCCCAACGTCAATGCCCCAAGGGGCTCAATCGTCAGCCCCCGCTCGGCCGGCACGAACATACCGAAACCCGATCATCGACCGCATCGGACCCGCCGATCCCGCGGTCATCCGCTACCGCGGCAAGTACTACCTCTACCCGACGCTCGACGGCAAGGGTTACGATGTGTTCGCATCCGACGACCTGGTGCACTGGGAACAGAAGGGCAAGTGCTACACCGACCCGCGCGGAGGCGCGTGGGCTCCTGATGTCTTCCATCACATTAAAGGCGACGGCAAGTTCTATCTCTACTACAGCGTGAACAAACCCGGCGGGGGCAAGCTGATCGGAGTGGCCGTGGCCGACGACCCGCTCGGACCCTTCACCGACAAGGGCAACCTGGTCAACGATGCCATCGACGCCCATCTGTTTCAGGATGATGACGGATCGATGTACCTGTACTACTCGGCCATGAGCCCCGGCGGCAGCAACATCGTCGTTCAGCCCATGGCGGACACGCTGAGCAAGAAGGGCGAACCCGTCACGCTCATCCGGCCGACCGATGAGTGGGAACGTCACCGCGCACCCATCGCCGAAGGCCCCTGGATGCTCAAGCACAAGGGCACGTACTACCTGATGTACTCCGGCAGCGGCGCCGATGGTCCGGACTACGGCGTCGGATACGCCACCGCCAAGTCGCCCACCGGGCCGTTCACCAAGTACGCGGGCAACCCGATCGCCAAACGCGGCAACGGCGTCTTCGGCCCGGGCCATCATTGCGTCATCGCCGGCCCGGACGGCCGTCTGTGGATGGTCTATCACCAGCAAAACAGCGAAAAACCTGGATGGAAACGTTTCCTGGCCATCGACCCACTGTGGTTCGACGAGCAGGGCGTGATTCACGTGAAGACCACCCGTGGAACCGACGAGCCCGCTCCGTAGGACAGGGTACCCCATCCCCAAGGCGCAAGAGACGGAATCGGCAACGGAAGCAATGTTTCAGCAACCCGCGGGTCGGCCGGAATGCCCGAGCCGCTGACGCCCTGTTCGAACATGCTGTTATCGTCCTGATGGATGACGTCGTTGCCGCATTGATGCGTGAATCGCTCCGGGTTCCCGTGCCGCCGGCTTGTCCGCAAGGGCTCCAGGTCCTCCTACGCCAGGCTCCCGCCGCAAGTCCATGAACCCATCGGCGGCCTGTCTCGAAGCGCGGACCCACGGCCGCGCGACCCTCGCCACCGGGGAGCCTGCAGATGAGACCGACTATTCGGCTCGGGGCGCGTCGTCGCAGGCGGCGGCCGCCGGTATCCCCGCTCCCGATGCGCAGGCCTCGAATGCTTCCAGGTCCGCCCAGTCGATATCGTCATCGCCGTCAATGGAGGGCCGAAACTGGCCGTTGCCATCCGTGTCCTCGCGATCAAAGCAATCGCATGCTGCCCGGTCGAACATCTCATTCGGGTCGCCTTCCCCCGTGAAGCAGACTTGGAAAAGAGCGAAGTCGGCCTGGTCGACGTCACCGTCCCTGTCGGCGTCGGCGAACGGGTCCGGGCAGGCGCAGGGCGGGATAATGTCACAGTCCGGATCGGCGCAGTCGATCAGGCTATCCCCGTCGTCGTCGAGCTCGTTGTCGCATATCTCGATGCAGGTGATCTCAGTGCTGATGGAAGCGTTGTCGAGATCGATGTAGTTGACCTGCCCCCCGAGATTATCATCCTCATTGATCAGCAGGGCCGCAGCCCCGTCAGGCAACGGGGCCTCGTCCACGCATAGCACCCCGTTCACCGTCCAATCCATGCAGTCATTGGGTTCCGGAGTCCCGTCCTGCCAGGCGTGGGCTCGGAGGGTGGTGGTGTTATCAAGGTTGTCCACTAATTCGAATCGCACCCACCAATCCTTGGTCACGTCGAAGCCGGCGACAGTCTTGTATCCACCCGAAGGGCATGCGTTCTGGACCTCGCCGGCTACCAGTTTCTGAAGCTGAAGATAGCCACGGTCGTCCATGACGCAGATGTAGCCGTTCAGGTTCACCAGATCCACGCGCAGCAGCCAGCCGGCGTTCAATTCCGAGTTGGTCGGAGTCTGGGCCAGGAGCGGGTTGGTGGAATAACGAATCAGCACTTTCGCGGAGATGTTGCCTCTGACGACGCGCGGCGATCCTGCAATCACATCGACATCGATCATCAGACCGGAGTCATTATCATCGTGCAGTCCGTTGAAACCCATTCGGAGAGACTCGTTGACGACTGAATTCCAGACTTCGTGAACACCCACGGCGTTGTAGACCGGATCGTAGAGAACCATGCCCGTGGTGCCGCTGGGGTCGATCAGCGTGCCGTCCCCCAGAATGAACGTGCCCGGACCGAAATCTCGCGACCACTGGCCCTGCGCGGGCAGGACGCAGGCCAGGACCACCATCCCAATCAGTGCTCCGCGGCCGAAAAGACGCATGGTATGCATGTTCAATCCCTTTCCTGAAATGACTCATGAGTTGACTGCCTTGAACATCCACGGCGCCGTACGACATGAACGGTCACCATCTTTACCATACCCCCACATGGCTCATTCGTTCAAGTCCTTTTTTTCAAATTCCGCAATGAGTTTGAAGTTTCGGGGCAAAGCGCTCGGCGCCGCGAAAGCGAAGGCAATTACGCATTTTCACTGTAATAATGCTGTTGTTACTTGTCCGACGCCTTTGCCGGCTTGGCGAGCGTTCGGCGGGCTCCCAGCAGTTCCATAATCACTTCACAGGCCCGGCTGGTACCCAGTCGGCGGTTCGGACCTGGCGAGATCCATCGCCATGGCCGGGGCGGGCTCTGCCCATCGCCGGCCGTGCCACTAAAGATCTCGAAGGTGATGCGACGGTGGGTGAGTCGGCGGGTCACAGTGGCTTTGGGGGCTCGGCTCAATCGGCATGAAATCGGCAAACCGGCCAGCAACCTTTTGCACGCGGCGACGAGCGATTCTCCATCAGCGACCGGCTCACTGGGCAGTTCCCACAGACCGGCCCAGAGGCCGGACGGCGGACGTTGAACGAAGAGCCACTCTTGCACGGACGTTCGAACACCCGTCCTGCGGATCGCCGCGACTACCATGCGGGCCGGCACCACGCGAGCTCGCCTCGCGGTCGGTGGAATCTGATCGGTCAGGCACCGCAGACGGGCCAGGCAACATCGCTTCAGAGGACATACGTCGCAGTTCGGCGCGCGCGGCAGGCACAGCGTGGCCCCGAGTTCCATCATCGCCTGATTGAAATCACCGCAACGCTTGCGCGGCAGCAGGCTTTCGGCGCGATCCCAAAGCCTCTTTCTTGCAGTGGGTGATTTCGGATCGGCCCTCATGGCCGACAAACGCATGAGAACGCGGATCACGTTGCCGTCCAGCACGGGGGCGCGAACGTCGTAGGCGATCGACGCGATGGCCCCGGCGGTGTAGCGGCCGATGCCGGGCAGGCGCATGAGCTCATCCACCGTCCGCGGCACGGTGCCGCCATATTGCTCGACGATTTTGCGGGCGGCGGCGTGCAGATTGCGGGCACGGCTATAGTAGCCTAGGCCCGACCACAGCGCGAGCACGTCGTCAAGCTCGGCGGCGGCCAAGGACCGGACAGTGGGGAAGCGCTTGATGAAACGCTCATAGTAGTTGAGAACGGTGCTGACCTGGGTCTGCTGGAGCATGAACTCGGCCAGGAGCTGGGCGTACGGGTCATCGAAACGTCGTCGCCAGGGCAGGTCGCGGCGGTTTGCATCGTACCAGCGCAGCAGAGGGCGAGAGATGGCCACGAGGGGCGAGGGCCGAGGGCCAGAATCACGCGAACAACGCTTTGTATGCGAGTCTCTCGCGGCTGCTTTCTGGGGCATGACGGTCCACCCTCCGATCGCCGAAGAGGAATGATAGTCACGGCTCAGTTGCCTGTCATCACTCGAAGGCCTGCATCAAGCCAGCGCGGGTGTGCTTGCGTGGCCCTTTTGCAGGGCCTAACCTGTTCGGGCAATGCCGTCGAGGGACTGTAATGAAGAAGATCGTTGACGTGCGGGCATATGTGGTGGGCGGGGCGGACCAGGGGGCGGATTATCATGCCCAGTCGAGCGGGCACTGGATCACCAGCACGGTGATCGCCACGCCGATGAGCAAGTATCCCGAGTACCAGAAGACTCGCGAGTCGTTCGGGATCGGCGTGCTGGGCACGACGATGGTGGAGGTCGAGGCAGAGGATGGCACGGCGGGCTTCGCGGTGACGACCGGCGGGGTGCCCGCGGCTTACCTGATCGAGCATCATTTCAAGCGATTCGTGGTCGGCAAGACGGCCGACGACACCGAAATCATGTTCGACCAAATGTACAACGCATCACTGTTCTACGGGCGCAAGGGGCTGACGATCAACGCGATTTCGGCGGTGGACTGTGCGGTGTGGGACCTGCGTGGGCGGCTGCGCGGTGAGCCGGTCTGGGCAATGATCGGCGGGAAGGTGCGAGATCGCCAGCCGATGTACGCAACCACGCCGCGGCCGGATCTGGCCAAACAGATGGGCTTTGCGGCCGCCAAGATTCCGCTGCCATATGGGCCGGCCCACGGTGAAGAGGGGCTGGCCGAGAATGTGAAACTCGCAGCCCGCTGGCGCGAGGCGTGCGGGCCGGATTTCCCGCTGGCGTACGACTGCTGGATGGCCCTGACGCCGGAGTACACGCTACGGCTGATCGAGGCCCTGGAACCGTACCGGTTTCGGTGGATCGAGGAATGCCTGCCGCCGGATGATTACGCCGGGTATCGGACCCTCGTTGAGCGCCGCAGCCACCCCATCTGGATCACCTCAGGCGAGCATGAATACACCCGGTGGGGCTTCGACAACCTGCTGGCCACCGGTGTGGACATGATTCAGCCGGACGTGACCTGGTGCGGCGGGTTGACCGAACTGCTCAAGATCAAGGCGATGGCCGCGGCCCGCAATCGTCTTGTGGTTCCGCACGGCTCGTCGGTCTACAGCTATCACTTCGCGATCACCAGCGACGCCACGCCGTTTGCCGAGTTCCTGATGATGTCCCCGAAGGCCGACCGGATCGTCCCGATGTTTTCGCCGTTGTTCGTCGATGAGCCCGTTCCGGTCGACGGATATCTCGAAGTACCCGACAAACCCGGATTCGGGGTGCGGTTCAATCCGAAGCTCGAGCGACAAAGGCCGTTTGTGGTCGCGCCATCTCGTGGGTGAGGCTCCTTGATGAATCCGTGGGCGCAGACCGGAGACGGTACGCTGCAAATGGCTGTCTCCCGCCCCTGTGCGATGAGGCACCCTTCACCTCGTCGGCCGCGGGACGTACATGCCGGCCCTCATGCTCGAATTGTCCTCGAACACGCGAAGAAGCGTGCGGGCGTCTGCGACCATGAGGACCAAAGAACCGGACATCCTACCCGCCGCCGGGGGTGTTCGGGCATTCTCCCACTTGTCCATTCACCGTGATGGTGGGCACCTGGGTGCCGTCGGGACAGTCGAGGGCAGGCACGCAACTGAACTTCCCGCATTTCGGGCACTTGACCGCTCGGATCGGTCCGCCTCCGCCGCCCCGCTGTTCTCGACTCGAGGTTGCGGCTGCCGCTCCCCCCTTGCCAACCGGTTGAACGTCGCCCTGTTTAAGCAGTTTGTCCCATTGGGCGGGCGTCAACTTGAAGGTGTGGTTGTCGTGCCAGCAAATGTAAGTGACGGCCGACTCCGGCGTGTCGAGTTGGTCATCTTCGGATGATGCTCGCAGGGCGAAGAACGCCGCCGCCGCCAGCATCACGCACGCCGCGACTACTTTCACGACGGTCTTTGTACGTCCGGGTTCCTCTTGAGATGCGAAGAAAGCTGTCATGTGCGTTCATTGCTCCCGATAGTCCTGCCGGGCCAACCAGTCGACCGTACCGCTGATATGACGCAAGCGACTGTTCTTCTTGAAATCAACATAGAGATACTGGGCGTGCCCGTCGAGAAAGCCCATGCAGTGGTAGTTCGGCTTTTTGTGCCAGGAGGTCACCTTGTAGTTCGGAATGAACTTGTCCGCCGTATTGAGCGCCCAGTCGGCCGGGTCCTCGTACAGCACGATGAAGCGCGTCGGGGCCTTCCTCAGCATCATCCGGACGATGTTGTCCTCGAGATAATCGATTCTCTGATCGAGGGCCGTTCCCGCATAGCCTTCACCCCCCGGACCCATGTCCGGGGAGCTGTCCGCATACGATGCCCAGTTGTGGTTGGATTGGTAGCTGGTTCCGAGCACGTCATAGCCGGGGCTCTTGGTGGCTTGGCTGTCCGGCTCGTTGTTCAGACGAACACCGAAGTCCGACGGACAGCGGTAAGCCTCCAGAGACATGCTGTTACGCATCTTTCCTTGGTAGACGTATCTGTTTAATGGGCGACGCTCAGCAGGTACGTCCCAGCCTCCCCACGTGACCTCGCCGTTGCCCTTTCTGCCGCCGAAGAGCCAGGTCTTGGGCATCCAGCAAAAACGCTCTTTCTCGTTGAGGATGTACGCCGTGACCGCCGTGCCGAGGCCTTTCAGGTTTGACAAACAGGCGGCGCGTTTCGCTTGTTCGCGCGCCTCCGACAGCGAGGGCAAGAGAATCGAAATGAGCAGAGCCATGATGGCCACCACGACAAGCACTTCAATGAGAGTAAAACCGCCGGACCAACGCCGAACACAAGAGATTCCATGACTGACGGATCCAGTATGCATGCTGGTACCTACCTCTCACATTAGGGCCGGGTCATCCCCTTCACCTTTTGCCCGACGTGTTGATCGACAGCGCCATGTGACCGGCGCCTTTCGGGCCGGGCGTACCTTTTAGCATTCTATCACCCGATTGAATCGGATGGAACCGGCCAGATTCATCATTTTCGGTACCGCATCGATTGCACGGCCGGGGATTGCCCAACCGCTCTTGAGAGAGCCTCGCCGCAACGCACGACGGTCTCAGTGGTTCGCTTGGCTGCCGGGAACGCCGTATAATGACCGACTTGCCCAGGGCCTGGCGCGGGGTCTGATAGGGGGCGATCCACCGCCCACGTCAAACAAACGCCGAGCGCTGATTCCGACGGGTGAGTGTCACATGAAGTCGATTTCAAGAACAGGTGTCATTGTTGGGGTCGCCTTGCTCGCCGGCCTCTATCTGCCGGCGGCGGCCCAGCAAACGGCTAGTCCCTGATCAAGCATACTCCGGCGAGGTTTTCTCGCTTTGTTCGTAAAAAA
>DAOOIV010000126.1:12473-14605 GCA_035384605.1 Phycisphaerae bacterium | reverse complement strand
AGACTACATATTCAAACCGGCGAAATCTCTGCACTTTCAGAACGACGCTGGCACGCCCTTGTCGTACTGAAACCTGTACTCGACGCGAACCAGCGACGGGGCCAGGCTGTCGAGCAGCGCGATCTGCTCGGCCGGCGAAAGCGGCTCCTTGTCCGTCGCCGTCGCGGTCAGCAGCAACCAAAGCAGCGCAATGGATGGTCCGGTCATCGTGTTTCTCCTCTCAACTTACTCCTTTTCGTACTCCCGAGAGAAATCGAGCACCACTTGGCGCATCAGGCCGTTGCGGAGCACCGTTACCAGCACTCGGTGCTTGGTGCCCACGTTTCTGATCGCCTCCTCATGAATCGCCTTCACCTCATCGAGCGTGGTCACATCCTTCCCCTCGATCTTCAGGAGTATATCCTGCGACTGCAGGCCCGCGTTCGAGGCATTACCCGGGTACTTGACTCCGAGAACGAACACGCCCTTCTGGCGGTGAAAGTACAGATCGGGGTTCTCGAACTGGTTGATCGTCTTGAGGGTCATGTCCCAACGCGGACAGTCGAGTTCGTCACCCTCCACCTTGCCCTTCTCTCGGGGGGTCAGCTCTACCACCAGCAGGTCCGAGCCTCGCAGGAGCTCGAGCTTGGCCGGCTTGTGTTTCGGGAGCAGCCCGAGTTCACGCCGGATAGCCGGAAGGTTCTCCTCGGTTATGGCGTTGAGGGACTTTCCGTTGACCCTCAGAAGCCGGTCTCGCGGCTGAATGCCCGCCCGGCGCGCCGGACTGTCCGGATCGGTCTCCGCCACGATTACCCCCTCCGTTCCGTCGAAGTACATGTTGCGATTGAAATCCTTAAGCGCCTGAAGCTGCAGGCCCATCCAGCTCCAGTTGACGTGCCCGACCTCGCGAAGCTGCGGCACGATGGTGCGAATGGTGTCCGATGGGATCGCAAACCCCATGTCCCCGCCGTAGCTGGTGCCTCGCGTATTGATGCCGATGACCTCGCCGTCAGTGTTGACCAGCGGCCCGCCGGAGTTGCCCGGGCTGATCGAGGCGTCGGTTTGAAGCCACAGGCTGTATTCGCTCGCCTCGGGCAGAAAACGGTCCTTGCAGGAAATGATCCCGATGGAGACCGAGCGGCTCAGCCCCCACGGGGCACCCATGGCCATGACGAAATCACCCTCCTTCAGCTTCGTCGAATCCCCCAGAACGGCATGCGGCAGCGGTTTGGCATTCTCGGGCACGACAAGCTGAACCAGGGCCAGGTCGGTGTCCTTGTCCGTGCCCAGGACCTTGGCGCCCATCGCCTGCCCGTCCAGGAGCAGGCATCGCACCTCCGTTGCCTTCTCCACCACGTGCCAGTTGGTCAGCATCTCTCCCTCTGGCGAAATGATCACCCCGCTGCCGGAGACGTCCTCGGTACGCTTTTTGCCTTGTTCGTGGCTTTCCCGCAGACATTTGACGAAAACGACCGCGGGAAACACCTTGTCCTTGGCCTGTTTGACGACCTCGCGGAAATCGAGCCGTTCAAGCCCCCCCGCGTCGCCGGTCAAGGCTGACTCGGCCGCGAAGGCGGGAACAACCAGAAAACAGCAGAAGATCAACGTTACGAGGATACGCATCACGGCCGATACCTCCGGGGAACACCGAAGCGCGTTGGATCACCAGTAGACACCCTGTTATGCAGTAAGACTAATCAATCGCAACGGTGTTGTCGAGCGCGGAATTGGACGGGCAGCCCACCTCGTTTCGAGGCGGGGGAGCGAATCTCTGCCTGAAGTTGAAGGCTCCAGCGCTCAAGAGATGGGGCAACCGTGGCAGGAAAGAGTGCCGACGAGGGCGTCGGCACCACTCGGGCAGCCCACCTCGTTTCGAGGCGGGGGAGCGAATCTCTGCCTGAAGTTGAAGGCTCCAGCGCTCAAGAGATGGGGCAACCGTGGCAGGAAAGAGTGCCGACGAGGGCGTCGGCACCACTCGGGTGGCCCACCTCGTTTCGAGGCGGGGGAGCGAATCTCTGCCTGAAGTTGAAGGCTCCAGCGCTCAAGAGATGGGGCAACCGTGGCAGGAAAGAGTGCCGACGAGGGCGTCGGCACCACTCGGGCAGCCCACCTCGTTTCGAGGCGGGGGAGCGAATCTCTGCCTGAAGTTGAAG
>DAOOIV010000126.1:0-12373 GCA_035384605.1 Phycisphaerae bacterium | reverse complement strand
GGCAACCGTGGCAGGAAAGAGTGCCGACGAGGGCGTCGGCACCACTCGGGTGGCCTAGGTTCTCTGAACCTGGGTTCGCATCCCGCCCGCCTTTGCCTGACAGCTATGCCAGCGCCGCCGTTGCGCTGCCTCGGTCTTCCCCGTCGACACGCGGCGTCTCCTCACGACCCGCGCTTCAGAACGAATGGTTCGAACAGCCCGTAGCCAACTGTGGAATACTCCGCACCCGGCGGCGGGCCCTGTTCGGGGGCGTTGTCCCACATTCCCGGCCAGGCCGAGCCGAGGCCGGGATTGCCATGGTGCGGGCCCAGAGTATTCTTGAGCGTGCCGATCACCACGACCTCGATGTCGTTGCCGTATTGCTTCAGGACGTCAGTGACATCGAGTTCCCACGGCTGGTGCCAGACATAACCGGCAAGTTGGCCGTTGACCTTCACCGCCGCGACGCTGCCCAGCCATGCAGGCAGCGAGACGTAGTAACGGCCGTTCTTCGACCCGACGTCAAAGGACCGCGTATACGCCACACTGTGCGAATACAGCGGCAATCCCTGCGTGTTCCACGGGCCGAGCTTGAGGTCCTTCGCCGGGACGATC
This sequence comes from Phycisphaerae bacterium, assembly GCA_035384605.1. Classification (NCBI taxonomy): domain Bacteria; kingdom Pseudomonadati; phylum Planctomycetota; class Phycisphaerae; species Phycisphaerae bacterium. The sequence continues at coordinate 11,779 of DAOOIV010000126.1, read as the reverse complement.
ACAAAGCCCTTCTCGGCCGGCTCAAGGTTGAAATCGCCCAGCACGTATGCGGCCGCCAGTTCGTGGAACATGGTCAACGGCGAGGCTTTGATCACCACGCGGTTCTCGCCCATCTGGGCGGTGGCGGCAATATCGATCTTGCCGAAGGCCTTGTCCAGCCACCACTGCCCTTCGGCCGCCTTGACCTCCTTGCCATTGCACGTGATCTTGTACAGGTCCGCCCGCTCGATCACGATACACAATGACTCGGGTACCTTCTCGCGGATGACGAAGCGATAGGCCGCCTCCAGCCCGCTGCTCGACGAGAAGCGATGGCGGATGAGTTCATCCTCGAATTGCACTGCCCGGTCCCACGGGTTCTTCTTGAGGCCGTTCTCGGCAAACACGAAGTTCGCCGCCTTAAGAACGTTGATGTTCTCTCGCGTTCGATTGTTGGTGGTGACGTCCACGTAGTCGATGGTCAGCACGTTCGGATCCACCCGGCGGATCTTCACCTCGCCGCCGGGCCTGACCTCGTCGCGAGAAGCCGAACCATGCGGCGGCGCGGGGCCGATGCGGCGATCCTTATGCAGGGCCAGCAGCAGGCTGCCGCCCGGGGCCAGTTCGACGGGAATGCGAATGCCTTTGTCCGTCTGTTCATAAGCAACCTGCTCAACCTTGCCCTGCTCGATGTCCCACTTCTCCGCGGACGCGCAGGCCGACTCGACCTTCGCCGAGCACGACGAATCCAGGCTGGTATTGACCAGGAACACCAATTCGCCGCCGTTCAATTGCCGGCGGTGATGGAACAAGATGCCCCGATCACCGGCCGCCTGCCGAACCGCGAAGCCGTCCTTGCTCATACCCGGCAGCAGGCGAGGCAGTTCATCAGCCGTGACCTGCTTCCAGTTGCCCGATCGGGCCATCTCGGCGACCCGCAGCGATTCCTTGCCTTCGACCCGGGCGGGCGGCTCGCCGCACGACAACACTTGACCGCCGCTCTTGAGATAATCGCCGAGCAGCTTGACCGTCGCCGCGTTCAGGTTCTCCGTCATGGGCGGCAGAACAAGAACCTCATACTTCCGCCTGCCGACGACAAGACCCTTGCCTTCCGCCGCACCATGCCGTGCCAGAATGTCTTCGCAAAGGATGTCATAGTCCACCTGGGCCAGGGCCAGCGTCGTCACGAGCTTCTGGAAGCTGTTGCCGAGCTCTCCCATCATCGCAACGCCGTCCGGCCCGCAGTTGTACATCCAGGCGGTGGTCGTCGGCTCAAGCAGCGCGATCGTATTGATCTGCTCGCCCTGCGACATCGCCGCCGACAGGCGGGCGAAGTACCCGGCCGATACGTGGTAGGCATCCCACCACGGCTCGTGGTACGAAAACGACTGCGGGTGGTCGTGCTTGCGGGCCCCGCGAATGCTGATATACGACAGGTGCTCATCCAGAGTGTTGACGCCGAGCACGTACAGCCAGTCGCCGATCCGCTTCATGTCCTCGAATCGCAAATCCCAGCCGCCGGCCCCGTAGGCCTCGCAGAGCGTGCGCCTGCGGCCCAACTGGTTGGCGACGCCGGCCAGTTCCTTGACGATGCGGACATTGCCGAACTGGGCCTGCGGGCTGTCCTGGTTGTACTGGTTCATCAGCACGTCGATGGCCGGGCGCTGGTGCCAGGCATACATGGCCATGCTGTCGGGCACGCGAAGGCAGTACGGCCACTCGTGTTCCCAGTAATGGCCGGTGAACTCGATGTTGTTCCGCCGGCAGAACTCGAACGAGGGCTTACCCCAGCATTCGACGAACAGCTCGTGGAGAAGCTGCAGGTAGTTGTGCCGAACCAGCTTGTAGTCGCCCAAAGGCTTGCTCAGGCAGATCAGATGATCGAGCAGCGAGTAGCCCCATCGCTTCTCGAATGCTTCGGGCAGACGTTCCGTCCACGGAAGCCCACCCGCCGGCTGGAGGTGCGGCTCATCAGTGAAGATGCCGGGCACACGCTTGCCGAAGTGCTGGCCGATCTCCCGTCGATAACGCTCGGCTGTCACGTCCAGGAACTTCTCGACCACGCCGGGGTACAACAGATCGACGTAACACCGATTGCCCGTCCAAGCCTGGTCCGGGGCCCGTCGCACCTGGCAGGCAACATATTTGCCGGGGGAAAGCGTCTCGTTCGCTTGGATCTGCCGGCTCACGTTCTCGTACTTCTCGCCATCCAGCCGGTAGACCGCAACTGTGTCCGCGCCCCAGGACGGCGGCGCAACGGACTCTTTCATCTCAAGGCCGCGTCCGCGCGATTCCGGCATCGCCTCCGGCACGAACCCGCCTGCAAAACCCGACGGATAGGAGTTCTCGTCGTAGATCCAGACGTTCATGTCCAGCTTCTCAGCCTCCGCCAGGGCCGCCCGCCAAAGCTGGAACCATTCGTTTGACAGGTACGGAGTCATCAGACCCGGCCGCGGGTGAACAAAAACCTGCATCACTTTCTGGGCCGCCAGATCTCGCATCGTGCCGACAACCTGCTCCTCGGTCAGCATGTCATTCCACACCCACAGCGGCGCGGTGGCATATTCACGCCGCGGTTTCTCAAACAACGCGAAGGCCTCGGACATGTCAGTTGCCTGGACGTCTGAAGCCCGCAGCAAACAGCAGCAAATCAGTACGGTTATGACGACGACCAAATTGCTTGAAGAGGCAGGCATGTGACGGCTCCTCGTGTGTGCGCCCCAATTGAGACCGGCTCCGGCCCTGCGGACTGGTCAACGGGACATGCTAACCGTCCGGAGAAGAACGAACAAGAAACACACGCCAAAGGTTGAAATCGCTCCCCTGTTGGCGGACAATAGGCCGCCAAGTCGAGTATTGTCGTCCCTTTAGAGAGGTAACGAGCGATGAGCATGGATCTGAGCCGAAGAGAGATTCTCGGTGCGGCGGCAGTCGCCGGCGTCGTGGCCGTCGGGTGCAGCCGGCAATCTCAACGAATCAGCCGCGATGTTGAAGCCGCCGAGGCGGTGACGATAACCAGACGGCCGCGGACGCGCATCCGTAAGGTTTATCTCGCCAAGCCCGTGCCGACATGGCCGAAGCCCACACTCGACGTGCAAGCGGAAATGAAACGCATCGACGACATCCTGGCCGGCATGGCGGACCGGATGGGCGGTATTCAATTCGAGGGCGGTGACCTCTACCGCGTGCCCGAGGAAGTGCCGGGTACCGCCGAAGCTCTCGGACACCCCGACGGTCTGTTGGTGTTCAACCTCACTTCGACCGTAGGCCAGCACATAAGCAAGCTTACCGCCACGGGCCTGCCGACCATCATGTTCTCCCAGCCCTACAGCGGACACGACTGGTCGGTCGTTGCTTCATTGCAGAAGGCCGGTCACCGCGTGATTTGCCTGTCGACCAGCGACTTCAACGAGATCCCGGACGCCTTGCGGCTCGTCCGGACGGTTCACCTGCTTCGTGATACCCGAATCGTACACCTGAGCACCGGTCCGTATCCCGCCGAGCTGACCGCACGGATCAAAGAGCAACTCGGGCCGACGGTCGTGTCTATTACTCCGGAACGCCTCGACATGGCCTATCGCGCCGTCGGCGACCAGGCCGCCCAAGCCGAAGCTCAGGAATGGATTCGTGGCGCGGTCAAGGTCATCGAGCCGACGGAGGCCGAGCTCGTGGCGTCCGGACGGTTATACCTGGCCTTGCGGGCGATCATGAATGAGGAGCACGCCCAGGCCTTCACCATCAACTGCCTCGGAATGTTCCACCAGAAACGGCTGCCGGCCTATCCTTGCCTGGCGTTCGCCAAGCTCAACGACATCGGGCTGACGGGCGTCTGTGAGGCGGACGTGGACTCGACTCTCACCCAGATCATGCTGACCTACGCCTTCGGCGTCCCCGGGTTTGTCAGCGACCCTGTCATCGACACGGCGAAGAATACCGTCATTCATGCTCACTGTGTCTCGGCCACCCGCATGGACGGACCGACCGGCCCACGGGCCCCGTACATCATCCGCAGCCACATGGAGGACAACAAAGGGGCGTCGCTCCAGGTCAAGATGCGGCTGCAACAGGCGATCACCTGTGCGAAGCTGGTTGATCTTGATACCATGCTGGTCTCGACGGGCACGATCGTTGACAACCCCGATTGCGACCGCGGTTGCCGGACCAAGATCACCACGACCGTGGCCGATGCAAGAAAGATGCTGAACAACTACGGCGGTGGACTGCACCGCGTTATCGTTTACGGCGATCGCGTCAATGCGATTAAGGATCTGGCGACCCTGCTCAAGTTCAAGGTCGTCGAGGAGTGTTGAAGGGTCGGTTCTGACGGCCAGTGCGGGACCGGTTCCCGGCCGGTCCAGGGACGGACCGAAAGCCTGTCCTGCGGGCGTCAAGACGACCGATAAGGAGGTTAATCGAATGGCAAGGCAGATGGGTCTGGAGAAGAGCGGGCATTCTTGCGGTTGCTCGTGCTGTTCATCGGGTTTGCTGGCGGCAATCGAGGCCGCCAAGAAGGTGGGACTCTCTCGCCGTAACCTGTTGGTGGGCGCAGGTTCCGTGGCCGTGGGAAGCTGGGCCGTCGCCGCCCGGTCGGCCCACGCCCAGCAGGCCGCCGCGGGAGGCGAGCCGAAGTTCGTCCCAGCCAAGGAACTGATTGTCCAGCCGGTGTTGACCTATATCACTCCTCAACGGCAGGAGCAGACCAGTTGGCGACCGTGGGGCGGGATCCAGACTCAGGCCCAGGCTGACGAGGAAGCCTCGCGAATCGAGAAAGAACTTCGCCAAATGGCCGAGTCGGCCGGGTTGGCGATCAGGTTCCTGCCCGTCGCCAAGGTCGCCGACCGCGACCAGGCGAGCAATGTCGCCAAGACCAAGTGCGACGTCATGCTCATCTACGCCGCCGGCGGCGCACCCGATTGGCTGGACATGCTCACCGGCAAAGATCGTCCGACGCTGTATTTCCTGCGACATCGCTCCGGACCGGTGTCCCTGTACTACGAGATTCTTCACCCCCATTTCCTGCGCAAAGCGACCGATGAGTACGCCGACACGGGCATCGACGTCAACGACGTGGTCGTCGATGAGTACGACGATCTGGCGTGGCGCATGCGGGCTCTGCTGGCCCTGCGCAAGACGCTCGGAACGCGCATCATAGCCGTCGGCGGCCCCGGCGGTTGGGGTGCCGGGCGCAACCTGGCCCCCCCGATCGCCCGGGAAAAATGGAGCTTGGACATCCGCACCATCGAATACCCTGACGTTGCCAAGCGGCTGGAATCCCTGAGGAAGGACGACAAGGTCGTCGCCGAGGCCCGCAAGCAGGCCGCCGAGTACCTGGCCAAACCCGACACCGTGCTCAAATGCGACAAGAAATACGTCGAGAATGCGTTTGTCCTCTACAAGGCTTTCAAGGACATGATGGCCGAGCACGATTGCGCCGCCTTCACTATCCACCACTGCATGGGCACGATCATGCCCATCTCCCAGACCACCGCCTGCCTGCCCCTGAGTCTGCTTAACGATGAGGGTTACCTGGCGTTTTGCGAGTCCGACTTCGTGGTCATCCCCTCCGGCATCCTCATGCACAACATCACCGGCCTGCCGGTCTTCCTCAACGACCCCACATGGCCGCACCACGGCGCCGTCACCATCGCTCACTGCACCGCCCCGCGCAGGATGGACGGCAAGAACGACGAGCCGGTCGAGATTCACACCCACTTCGAGTCCGACTACGGCGCCGCTCCGAAGGTGGCCATGAAGGTCGGTCAGGTCGTTACCAACGTTGTGCCCGACTTCGAATGCAAGAAGTGGGTGGGCGCCCTCGGGACAGTGGAAGCCAATCCGTTCCACGACATCTGCCGCTCGCAGAGTGACATTGCGATCAAGGGCGATTGGGAAAAGCTGCTCAAGGATATGCGCGGCTTCCACTGGATGACCGGCTACACCGACTGCATGAAGGAAATCGGCTACGCCATCAAGCACCTGGGCATCGCCTGGGAGGACGTGTCGGCGTAAGAAGAGTCTGTCAGACTGTTGGGCTGTTAGGGTTACTAGGCTTTCACGAGGATCCATTTTCGGGAATGCCTAGTAGGCTAACAGCCTAAGGGTCTAACAGTCTAGAAGCCTGTCAGCCTACTTCTTCATCTTCGGCGCCGGGCCGGTCAGCCACTTGAGTTCCTGCCGCCGGCCCTTTCGCTTCTCATAGAGTTTGAGCACCGCCGCCAGGTCGCTCTCGCTCAGTCCGGCGATGCCCTTGTCATCGAGCCAGCCGTTGGAGGTGGCGATCGGTACTCCGTAATACTCGACGCCGAAGACCGTGTAATCGAAGCGTGTCACTGCTTGCCAGTTACACGACCACAACACATTGCGGAAGTTGGCGAAGATGCCATAAGGCCAGGTCACGGGCTCGCAGTGGCTGTCCTGGTAGCAGCCATGGGCCATCATCGCGTATCCGGGCACGTCGAGCCAGTGGTTCTTGCCGTCGAAGCTCATTCCCTGGCAATCGCTGACCAGAAACGCGACCTTGGGTTGAGTGGTCGAGACGAGCTGCGTCAGATCGCGGACCAGTTTCATCACGGCGCGGTCGGGGTAGTCGCGAGTCTCCCCCGCTGCGAGTGTCCCCGCTCGGATCTGGAAGGTCTCATCCCAGACCAATGCGTCGATCTCACGGCCATACTCGGCCAGAAAAGCCTTCAGGTAGCTCACATATCGCTGACAGACCTTCGGATGAACGGGGTTCTGGATGTACGGCTCGCCGACCGTGTCCGGCCCGACCCAGCCGCCCGGAATCAGTATCTCCTCGGCCTTGTTGAATCCGGCCCCGTCACAAGCCGTCAGGCCATCGGCGAAATACACGCAGACCCTGAATCCTTTCTCTTTGGCGTACCTGATCCGCCGGTGCATCTCGGCCTTGGTCATCTTCACGGGTTCGAGCGTCGGGAAGCCCTTGTCCTTCATCTCGGCGGCCTTGGGGAAGGCCGTCCACTCGTCATCCAGCTTGCCGGCCTTCTCGTCGAAGGTGTAGCGACCAAGCATGTCGTACCAGCCGTGCAGCGTGAAGACGATCTTTGATCGCTCGGCCTTGGGGATGAGCTTCTCGGCCGCGTCAATGTCGTCGAACCAGCCCTTGCCGCCGTGACTGAGATAGTCATAGTGCTGCCAAGCCACGTCGTGCAACCAGTCCGGCCCCTCTTTCACATCGGACAGCGGGATGGCGTACCATGATTGCAGAGCCTTCTCGGGACCGCCGTCCTGAATCACCGTCCAGAAGAGCCGCTGCTCTGGTTCGGTCATCGGCACTCTGCTGCCCAGAAAGACGCAATTGAACTCGCCCTCGCGAGAGGTGGCGCTGTCGGCCAGGAGGAAGCCCGTGCTGAAGAACGGGTCGGCCATGTGTGTCAGGCGCGGCGTTTTGTCCCCCGCCGATTCGCTGACCAGAGGTATCGCCAGGACTTCCGGGGAGCCCTGGCGCGGCAGGGCCTGCCCGCTGAGCCGCCAGACCCACTGACGGCCAGGCTCGTTTTCGATCACATCGCCCCGGCCGTCGTATCGCGGCGTGAACACCGAATGCTTCGCTCCCGGCAAGGCGATGTTGTTGCCGACCATCAGGATGACATCCTGCTTCAGCGGCGGCGCGGTCGGCTGAAGGGTTACTGCTCGCCGGACCACCGGAAAGCCTCTGATCTTGGTGAATTTGATTTCGTGTTTGACGACAAGAGGAATCCGTGGCGAGAGATCGTACTCAAAAGCGCCGCCGGTCGAACGCGGTTCCGTCTTGGTCGGCCGGTCGCAGACGACGATGGTGTCCTTGACCGGCTCGGCGATCGCGTCTCCGGGCGGGACCAGGGCCAGACGAATGAAGTTGTCCCCCGCCGCCGATTGGGTCAACTGGACACCCTCCGTATTGGCCAGCCCGACAATATTGCCGAGATCCGAAACCTTCAGCTTCCAACCATCCTGAACGAAGACCAGGTCTTCCGCGTGAATTGATCCGGTCAGCATCAGGCCGAACAGACAAAACAGTACATATCGCCGCATGCGTTCCTCCTCTGATGATGCAGGGGCGAATATGAAAACCGCGAACGGGCGAAATGGCAAGGCCAGGGGAAGTCATCAGTCGTCAGTGTTCAGTTGTCAGTCTTCGCGGAAGCAGGTCTTGCAGAATAGAAACCTGTTTCTATTCTGCAAGATCGCGTCGATTGATGTTGGGGGTGCCTCGCCTCCCCCCGCCATGCACCCCTTGCGTGTTTCCTGGGTGTCAACGGCCTCGCTGTCCCAAAGATCCTGACAATCGGCACACCGGCCAATGTGCCCTGAAGGGGCACAGGTATGTAGCCAAGGGCGCAAGCCCCTGGACAGACACCGCCAAAACAGATCAGCCCCGAAGGGGCGGCAGAAGGCCTGATCTGTGCAGGAGCACCTGTCGCCCCGCTGGGGCTCATGAATCAACGCGACATGAATCCCAGGGGCTCGCGCCCCTGGCTAAACACCTTCGCCCCTACCGGGGCGGCTTGTAACGCAGCGTTCGACGTTCAGCGAGGCATGCTCATTCGCCTTGGTGTCTCGCCCGCCGGCTGCTATACTGTCAGTTCGATTCTCGAGCACCCTTTCCGCCTTGTCGCGGCGGGGACATCATGGGCCTTCTGCGCGTTGATCTGGAGGAGACGATGAACACGAACATGAGCAGGCGGGAGTTGATCGGAGCGTCGGCGGGCCTGGTGGCCGCGTCGGCCGTTGGTCGCATGTCTTGGGCGGCGGGCGGCGAGGCGGCCGGCCCGGCAGCCGGCTACACCAAGACCAGGGTCCTGCGCGTCTTCATCGGCGGGACACACTCGGGCTGGCCACGGCCGGACCTGGACATCCCCGCCGAAGCCAAACGACTGCAGCAGGAGATCGACAAAGTCCCCGGAATGGAGGACGTCGAGTTCCTCTCCAATGCGCTGATCCAGAACGTCGAATCGCTCGACAAGGTGCTGGAGCAGCACAAGGACGTTGACGGCATACTGGGTGTGATCGTGTGCATCGGCACCAGCCATCTGGTCAACCGCTTGGCCGACTGTGGCCGACCAACCGTGCTCTACGCCACCCCCTACAGCGGCCACGAATGGTGCATCGTGCCCGACCTCCAGCGGGCCGGCAAGAAGATCGATGTCATCCCCAGCAGCAACTTCGCCGACGCCGCCGATGCCATCCGCCCTTTCCGTGCGATCCATCGCCTCAAGGAAACGCGGGTCCTGTTCGTCAGCGGAGGACGGCCTGCTCCGGCCGACTACGTCAAAGAGGTCAAGGACAAGTTCGGCACCGAGATCATCGACTTCGATCACAGGAAACTGGTTGAGGTCTATAACGCGATGGACGATGCCGCGGTCAGCGCCGACGCCGACCAGTGGATCAAGAACGCCAAGGAGATTCGCGAGCCGTCGAAGGATGAGATCACCAAGAGCGCCCGCATGAACCTCGCGCTCCAGAAGGTGCTGGCCGACTCGAAGGCCCAGGCCATCACCATCAACTGCCTCGGCCTGTTCGGACAGAAGGGACTGCCGGCCTACCCGTGCTTCGGGTTCGCCAGACTTAATGACCTCGGCCTGGTGGGTGTGTGCGAGGCCGACCTGCCCTCGACCATGACCCAGATCATCTACCTGCACCTGACCGGCAAACCCGGCTTCGTCACCGACCCGGTCTTTGACACCGCAACCAACACCGTGATCCACGCCCACTGCGTCTCGGCGACGAAGATGGACGGTCCCCAGGGCGAGGCCGCACCGTACATCATCCGCAGCCACACCGAGGATCATAAGGGAGCGGTGTTGCAGGTCGCCATGCGCGTCGGCCAGGAGATCACCATGGCCAAGCTGGTTAAGGCCGACCCGTACGCCCCGGTGGAAAAGCCGATGCTGGCCGCCAGCCCGATGGAGTGCTACGGCACCGGTGCGATGCTGGTCTCCACCGGCAAGATCGTCGCAGTGCCCGACGTCGACCGGGCCTGTCGTACCAAGATCGCCGTCAAGGTCGCCGACGCCCGCAAGATGTTCGAACAGTGGAGCAACGGCCTGCACCGCGTGATCTTCTACGGCAACCACATGGCCGACACCCGCCGCCTCGCACGGTTCACCGGATTTGATGTGGTGGAGGAAGGCTGCAATATACGGCATAAGCTTCTTTTTGGTGGCTCGCGATGATTGCCACCGTCGCTCAGCCCGGAATCCTTTTCGGGCCGCCTCTCTTGGCGGAATCCGTTCCGCGTTCGGTGCCGGTGAGGACGGGAATCCGCGACCCAAGAGGCCCCAGGAAGGATTCCGGGGCCGGCGACGAGCCGAGGGGTTCATCCCCTCGGTAGACCCGGGGAGAACTCTCTTGCCCGCGAATCTGACTCGACGTGAATTGCTTGCCGGCGGTCTGGCGACGGCCGTTGGCCTCCGCGCCGCGCGAGCCGATGCGCAGACGCCGTCCAGCAAACCCTATGGCGACTTCATCATCAGCCTCAACACCAGCACGCTCCGCGGTCACAAGCTGCCCATCGCCCGCGTGATCGACATCGCCGCCGAGGCTGGTTACCAGGGCATCGAACCGTGGGTGGATGAACTCGATCGGCACGTCGCCGATGGCGGCACGCTGTCGGACCTGAACAAGCGGATCAAGGATCACGGCCTTAAGGTCACCGGGGCAATCGCGTTCTTTGAGTGGATGGCGGACGACGACGCCCGGCGGGCCAAAGGCTTCGATGAGGCGAAGCGTCGGATGGAGCAACTTGCCCAGATCGGCGCGACTCACATAGCCGCCCCGCCGGCCGGCGATGTCAAAGGCGTCGATCTGCTCAAGGCCGCCGAGCGGTATCGGGCGCTATTGGAACTGGCCGAGCCGTTCGGCGTTATCCCCGCCGTGGAGATCTGGGGAGCATCGCCGGCCATCCACCGGCTCGGACAGGCCGTCCTGATCGCCATCGAGGCCCACCACCCCAAGGCCTGCATCCTGCCCGACGTTTTCCATCTCTACCGCGGCGGATCGGACTTGGCCGACGTCGCGCACCTCAACCCGCGTTTGTTGGCTGGTTTTCATCTCAACGATTACCCGGCCAACCCGCCGCAAGAGTCGATCGCCGACAAGCACCGCGTCCACCCTGGCGACGGCATCGCCCCGCTGAAACAGCTTGTCCGCGACCTCCGCCGCATCGGCTACACCGGTTCGCTCTCCATCGAGCTGTTCAATCCCGACTACTACCGCCAGGATCCCCTCCTCGTCGCTCGGACATCGCTCGACAAGACCCGCGCGGTGATCCGACAAGCAGCCGAGAATTGACGGTTTTCAACCCGTTTCGCTGACCCCAGGAACGTAATGGTGCATGCAATGAATAATGTGACGCGGATAAGCCGGTACACCTGCCCCGCCAGAGGGCATGGCTTTCTTCGTCAGCCGCGACCTTGGTTTTCTGGTCTGGGACGGCGGTCTGGGACACGGCCTGGGGTCTCCCCGCGTGTTTCATATCCAGGAGAATCCCCTTGTCCGGACATTCTACGCGCCAGACAAGCTGGTGTTTCCGCCACATTCGAGGGCTTCCTTCCCCGGCGATCCACTGGAAATCAGGAACCTGCCGCCGTGGATTTACAGCCTTTTTGCCCTTGTTGTCACTCACTCGGTTCTCAATGACGCGAAGGTGGAGGCCTTCCGTCGCCGGCAAAGCAGGTAGGGCAGGTCGGACCCTACTTGCTCGGTGGGTTCGTTTGGTCGGAGAGAGTTCTTGAGGTGTTGGCTCCTGGCTTTCGGCCGGAGGGGGTTGGTCTTCAGTTTTCAAAGAGCGGGCAAGGGAGCT
>DAOOIV010000125.1 GCA_035384605.1 Phycisphaerae bacterium | reverse complement strand
CCGAAACGCATACCACTGTAAAACAGCAACTTACAATCTATTCAGCAAGCCCTATGTAGAGGAACACTACGCCAGCAACAAAAACCACCTTTACCGCCACGTCGGCAGCTTCAAGCACAACCTCTCCAGCGTCTTCGACGAATTGTCCAAGACCTCTCGCAACTCCGTGAGTGGACTGTCCCACGGCATCCACGGTTCCCTTAAGTAGATCTCCCAAACCACCCACCGTACCCCCGATGAACTCCCCCAAGCCACCAACCGTTCCTTCAACAGTTTTTCCAGCACCCTTCACAACTCCACCAAGGGATTCTGCAACTCCACTGAAAGTGTTGGTTACACTGGCACTTATGGAAGACTTCGCCTTGGAATCGGTATGGCAGGAAATTCCACCAACTTCTGAGTCTTGTACCTCTGAACTTGTGGCTTGAACTGTTCTGCCTTTTGAAATGGGAACAGGTTGCCGATTGTCCTTCAATCCAGAGGCACTAGCCAGCCAAATGGAGTCGCAATTGAAGCAGGCCACGAGTAAACGGATGCGGGCGATGGCGGACGAAGTCTTTGCCGCGCAACCTGATTCACAGAACAAGTCCATGCAGATTGCGCCCGCCAAGCGACTGTACGAGTCTTCTACGCAGTTGTTTTCCAAGCCGATCACGATTCCCAACCTGACCCAGGCGGAAAGGAGATTCCTTGCGACCTACTATGATCTGAGGCTGCGGGGCTATAGCACCGCGTTGGCCAAAGCCGGGCAGGCCCTTGCCGTGGCCGAGCCGGCCTTTAAGGGTACATATGACTATGTCATGGTCTTGCCCCTGTTGCACGCATCTGACAAACAACCCGTCAAGGCTGACGTGCTTCCGCGTTGGATGCAGCGGTCCGTACATTTGGACCTTTGTTCGGATTCATGTCTTCTGCACTTCGGGATGCCTTATCAGGCGATGGAACTTGCAAGGCAGTCGGCTGCCACCGAAGATCGTCCGTTTTCTGAGCTTGCCTTTTACCGCTCGGCTTCCCAAAAATGTGGCGTCCCGTTGTCGCATGTGGCCGTCGAATGTCTTACCAAAGCACTGGAATTCGTTCCGCCAGATCACGGGGACCAAGTTGTGGCCTTGAAGTTTGAGATAGTGCAGCTGTGGCTAGATTCCGGAAATCACGCGCTCGCTGCAGGCCAGGCCCGGGACATCTATCAGGGGCACGCAAGCCACGCCGAATCCGGAAAGGCTGGATGGCTGTACTTCTATGCGCTTTCCAGAAGCAACAACACGGATGCTATTCTGGCCGGCATTGATGCGGCGTTAAGTGATCACAGGTGCGAGATTTACAGACCAAAACTGATGTACGTCAAATGGTGGGCCCTCCGTCGCAAACGTGATCAGGTTGCCAGAGTTGCGGCCCTGGAGCATGAACTGTTGAAGGATTATGGTGACGATCCAATGGTCGCACCCATTCTGCTGTCGCAGGCAACGGACTGCCTTGCGCAGCAGGATTACAGCAAGGCCACCGGCGTTCTCGAGGAGCTGGTCGAAAAATTTCCTGAGACCAAGGCGGCCGATCAGGCAAGACGGATGCTTGAGAAACTGCGGAAGATCGGCAATCTGTAGATGCTGCCGCAGGATACTATGGTTGCCTTTTTGAGGTATCTGCGCACATGATCTGTTATACGCTTAGATGTGTCATTACGGCAGCTCTGTCGTGTGTTTCGATAGCGATTGGCGTCCCTGATACAGAAACCACAGGCACATCGCTGACACACATGGGTAGACCGTACCCCAACGTGATTCTAATTACGATCAGTTCTCTGAGGGCGGATCATGTGGGGTGCCTTGGTTATGAGAGGGATACCACGCCGCATTTGGACGCATTTGCCAAGGAGAACCTGCTATTTTCCAATGCATATGCCGTCTCGAGTTGGATGATGCCGGCCCACGGGACGGTTTTTACCGGGTTGTATCCAAGCGGACACGGTGCGACACACGTCGATAAGGACCTTTCCGTCCATCCCCAAACGTTGGCTGAAATCCTCAAGGACTATGGGTACTACTGCGCGGCATTCTGCTGCAATCCCCGACTGGACACAGAGCACGGCTTTGGTCAGGGTTTTGACTTCTACGATGATTTCAGTGTCCGCTTAATACTGGAGAGCTTGGAACTCAGTGGCAAAGAGGTCAATATTGACCAAAGCAGGACCAACCCTCTTGTTAACGATGCGGCCGTCCGTTGGCTGCAGTGCAACCGGCACAGGCCGTTCTTTCTGTTTCTCCACTATTACGACACGCATTGGGACTATGTGCCGGCCAAGCCGTACGGCACCGAATATGACGCAGACTACAAAGGGCCGATCGATGGCACGAATATCGCCAGGGAACCGCTTTTCAGCAATCCTCCCGCAGAAGAGGACATCAGGCATATTGTCGCTCTATACGATGGTGAGGTGCGGCAGACCGATGATGATCTTGGCGAGATGCTCAGCTTCCTGGACGATTGCGGCCTGATGGAGGATTCCCTCGTCGTTGTTATGGGCGACCACGGAGAGCAATTCTATGAGCATGGTCATACCAGCCATCATGGAATCTTTGACGAATTGCTACATGTGCCTGTGATGGTTTCGGCGCCGAAATTGTCTCAGAAATGCGGCAGGATAGAGTCTTTAATCAGTCAGATCGATGTCATGCCCACAATCCTGGAGTATCTGGCGATTCCGATTCCAACTCAGTGCGAAGGCAGGAGTTTGGTTCCACTGCTTATGGGCAATTCGCAGGCGGTCAACGAGTATGTCTTTGCAGAATACACCGGGGGGGCGGCACCCAATGCGTACATCATCCGGTCGCTGCAGCATAAATGTGTGGTCGCGGAAGGCGTTACATTCGCCTATGATTTGACAAAGGATCTGGGCGAGCAGCGGAAACTCAGCAGATCCGCCTTTACAGATCAGATGCTTTCGCTAAGCGACCGCTTGGATGCCTGGCTGAAGCAGCATGTGAAACCTCAGTAGAGTTCGTGCAGATATGATATGCAGTTAGCCATCAAAAGAGTAGTTGCCCCCTTACAGAGTCGACTTGCCTGTCAGGCGGAATCATTCTTGCTTGGCATATTCGAATACGGTGACTACAGTTTTCGATCGGCACTACGGGGCGAATACTCTGATACATTGCGTTGTACGTTCTTTTTGGCCCAGGCCGGAAAAAGGATTTGCGGGGCGGCGGGCTGTCTCCATGCCATCAGTGACCCTAGAATTGCGATCCTCGGCCCCGTCGCTGTTGCGGAGGATCGGCGAGGAAAAGGCGTCGGTACACGGTTGATCGAGCAAGTTACGAGTTATCTCCAAGCTCTAGGCAGCAAAGCTCTCTACCTGGGGGTTTCTCAAACAAATCCAGCCGTCGGTTTGTATCGTCGGCTCGGCTTCACGACATACCACGGCATCGTCATGCGATATATTCTGGACGGCGATGCTGCATTGCAGGATTATTTCCTGGATGAAGGTTACAGGGCCTTCATCCGCCCGGCGACCTGGGGGGATTACCCGAAGATACAGGCACTATCGTGTTTCCCGTGTCTGATGAAGACATTTGACTTGGCCGCGGGGATATACTCCAGTATGTACTCCGAACCAACCGTCTTTCTGTCAGTCTTCCCGTCTATGATGCGCTCCATCGCCAGGCGGGGTGGCGTCATGAACGTACTGACGTCGGGGTCTCGAGAAAGCATTGTTGGCATCGCCCATGTCATCAGGCCCCGGTCGGCGCCGCAAGGGCATACAGCTGCTCTGGATTTCTTTGTGCATGACGCTTTTCTTAACAGCGCTGCCGAGTTGGTATCCCGTACCTTGCAGGATGCGACCGTTTTGGCGGTGCACCATATTTCGTTTTCCTGTGTAAGTAGCGACCCAATCAAGTCGGAGATCGCAACTGGTCTGGGGGCCAAACGCGTATCAGTACTGCCCAAGGGGGTCAAAATCGCCGACACGTCCGAGGATATCGTTACCTACTATTTGTGAAGAGGAATGGATGCGGAGCACAGGAGCAAAACCAGGCGTGTGGCTGCTGATTTCAATCGTATGCATCAACGGAATATCTGTCCTTGCTGCGGCCAATCTGGACACCCGCCGGTATGACAATCGGCAATTGCCGCACTTACCTGTAGGCAAGCCGCTCTCGCTACGATTCAGGAGTCAGATCGATGGGAGTCAGCAGCCACTGCTTATGAAGCTGCCTGAGAATTACACACCTGACAAGGAATGGCCGCTGCTTGTGACACTCCATGGGCTCGGAGACGGGCCGATTCTTGCACCGGACATCGAATCCATGGTTCAGATAGGTCCCTACGGTCGGGGCTCGCTCTGGTATACCGGCATGGGCGAAGAGGATGTATTGGAGTGCATTAACTTTGCCAAGCAGGTACTCGCTATCGACGAAGACCGCATCTACCTCTGTGGCTTCAGTATGGGCGCAATCGGCACATTCAGGCTGGGACTCAGATACCCCCACATTTGGGCTGCCTGTGTTCCGGTTTGTGGGCGATGCGACGATTCGTATTCCTTGACAAATGCCATGCATGTACCGTTTTGGATCCATGCAGGCAGTGACGACGCTGTTCTGTCTGCCGACTACTCCCGGGCTGTCTACAAGCAGACATTGGACAAGGGGCTGGCTGACTGGAAGTACACGGAACATGCCGGTATGGGGCACAGCTTTGCCGTGAACTGGCCGGATATCGAAGCGTGGTTGCTTACCAAGAAGAAGGTGAGCCGTCCCGAACACGTATCGTGCCGCACGAAGCAGCCGGGCCGGTATTACTGGTTTGAACTCAGCGAATTGAGTGAGTTCGGGATGATTGCAACTGTGGATGCTCGGGTGAATGGGCCGTTACTGGAACTCAAAACGGACAATGTTGCCAACTACACGATCTTCTTTGGCGATTGTCCAGTGGATGTATCGGCAGGCGTTCGAATTGTCGAAAACGGCAAGACGGTCTTTGACGGAAAGCCTGACCGGAGCGGGTATTTCGTGAAGAGACGCGAGCACGACGGTCCACGAAAACACACGGGGCGATGTGGACCCCTCTGGGACATATATCGTGGCCCGTGTACGCTTGTGTACGGGACCGACTCCACAGACAAGTTGCTTGTTGAGGCTGCGCGATCCTGTGCGGAGTCCTTTTCAAGTCCCCCCTGGATGGGACGGGTGACTTTTCCGGTGATCCCCGATACACGGATTACCGAACTACAAATCAAAGACTCCAACCTTGTTCTCTTTGGTAATGCGGCAATGAACAAAGTGCTTGCACGGATAGCGAGTGAGCTTCCCGTCGTCATGACCCCAGATTCTATTTCGGCCGACGGGCATAGGTTCACGGGCAGGGACATTGGTTTCGTGCTTATCTACCCCAATCCATTGAACAACCAAAGGTATGTCGCCGTCTTTGCCGGTAGTTCAGCAGATGCGATGAACGTTTTTGACCGGCTTTGGCCCGACTTTCATTCGCCTGTGCGGGATATTGACGCGGGTGTCTTTGAACTGGTACACCGCGACAATGCGGTTGAATGGAAGCTTACGCGGGTTTTCGGGTCCGATTGGAACTGGCGGTGATATTCAGGTTCCGATAAGCGGTCCAGGGAAAGTTTCAAGAGGCGGCATCCTGCAGGCTCTTGAAGACATCCAAGAGCCGTCGGCGGCCATGCAACAAACGCTTTTGGAAGGCCTCTATTGTACAACCGGCCAAAACTGCGGCCTCTCTCAATGACTTGCCTTCGATATGGAAGAGCTGAATGGCTTTTCGCTGCTTAAAAGTCAATCTCTTTAGAGCCTCTTGCACGGCCAGCACCAGCTCATCTCGGCAAAGGTCGTCTGACGCCCTGGTGTCTGTTGATTGGATACTGTGCTCAATGAACTTCTGACGCCGAACCCTATCCTTGCACAGGCGTCTGTGTTCTTCGTGCAGAACATTTCGGGCAATGCCAAACAGGTACGTTTTGAATGTCGACCTGCCCCGGAACCTCTGCCGGCTGTGCCAGGCTCTTACGAAGACTTCCTGTATGAGGTCGTCCAGACTGCTATGGTGTCCATCCAGGGCGGCCAAATAGCTGGAGAGGGCGTGGCAATACTTGCGATAGAGCGCCTCGAAGGCTGTTAGATCGCCCCAGGATGCCCGACGCATCAAATCGATGTCTTCGTCGCACGGCTTTGATGTTTGCTTTTTCATCACGCTATTGCTTGTGGCAGACACTGAGCAGAAGGATATGCATCCCGTCAAGTGGACGATGAGAGGCCTAGCGGGACTCGAACGAAATATCTTGAGCGAGTTCCTGCAGTGTGCTTTCGCGGAACAGGCCGAAGAAGTACTCACGGCTTGCCAGGGTGTCAGCCTCCGCCAGCGGCGACTCAATTGTCTGTGATTTCATGTCCGCAGCAACCAGCTGCGAAGCTGCAACTTGTCTGAGGTGACGGTTCACATCACCCAGAGACTGCCATGCAAGGTGTCTTCGAGTTCTGGACAGGTTGCCATCTCTGCTCTCTTTGATCAACTCACGCTTTCTGGAAACCAAGTTTCGGGTTTCTTCATCTACGAATAGTTCTGGTGGTAGAAACCGCTCTGGGTTGTAGTACATCTGGCGGCGAGAAGGGACGTTGGCGGGACCTCTTCCTGTTTGGTCCTGCTCAGCAAAAGTCATAGTGGCGGTAACCGTACCAAAAGAAAGACCTGTGATTCCATAGTAGTCCTCTATGAGCCGGTCGGTAATGGTTTCATAGAAAGTCCCGCCAACTCCATGAACAAACCAATCTGCCAGAAAGAGACGGGTGAACAGGGTCAGGGTCACTGCTTTGGGTCTCAGACGATATTGAGTGGAAATAAGCAGGCGCTCCAGTTGGCGGCTGACTGTTTCTTCACTCCGCAAATCGACGCTTGCCAATACGTTCGAGTCTGCCAAGACTTTGCATTGATCACGGCCAACGAATACCAGGTTTAACGAACATCTGTGACCGCACGCCGAGACAAGCCAAAAAGGAAGTTCGACACGGTTGCAGTCATCGTCGATCTTGAGCTGGCGCAGCGTTTCCTTCGGCTTAATGCCCCAGGCCTCAATTTGACGGTCAATGCAATGGTTGTACATGTCTGCAAAAGCGCGGGCATGTTGCACAATGTGCGCTACAAAATCCAGGAAACCCGTGCTGTGGCTCAGCAGTGAAACGGGCAAATACAGAATGCGGTCAAGACCAGAGGCACGATTCAGTACAGCGTGCAGGTATGTGACCGAGTCGGAAACGTTGTCGTCGCCGGGTGTTCTGTGGATGCTCTGTCTCATGTGCCTGTTCCAAACGGAACTGCAGAACTGTTCGGGCCTTCCATCGACCACTTCTTGAATAAAACTGGACACAGGCTTACACGTGGAACGAAACTCGACCGGCATTGCTGTCGGGTGAGACTCGAGTCCCACGGTTCTGGTGCCTTGGGGGTTTCCAGTCTGCGGGGGAAGAAACAGATCAGTGCTGCAGATATCGTGATCAAGCACAAGAAACACGCAATGTCCGCCCAGGCTCTCCGCAAATCTATTGGCAACAAGGCTCTTGGCCCAAATCCCGCAATGCTGCCAAACAGGCTGATGCCCGGTGGCAATTATCATTTCAGGGTGCACTTGGGCCGGACAGTTCAGAACCCCTGTCGTATAGGAGACTGCCACGTTGAGCAATTCAGTTCGAACCCCGCTGCGCAATGCGATTGTGCTCAAGGCTGCGGTATTGCGGCGTGTTAGCACCTGCCACTCAGACAAGGAGGGGCGGACAAACACGACTCCCCTATTCCTGGGCACATGCAGATCTTCTAGCGTCTCTACCGGCATTCTGCCTCAGTTCCCTTTCGATGATCTCCATATAGTGCTTCAATCGCACCGTAGGATCGTCAAGCTGTCCACCGAAGCAACGCCCCGGATCGACATAGATGAGTGGAACAGGTATCTCGTGAATAGTCAGGCCCATGCAGACGGCTTTAATGATGAACTCCAATGGGAACCCATAGCCGCTCTCCGAAAACGAAAGACTCTTCAGACTGCCCACTCTGTAAGCCTTAAAGCCACAAAAAGAGTCCGTAAGGCGTAGTCCGAGCTCTCTGTTCAGTATTGACGTGATCCTGCGGTTTATGATCATTCGGTCTGAGGGCGCTGCTCGTATGTTTGCTCCGACATCGGCATACCTAGAGCCGCTGTACACATCAGCAAGGCCGTCTTGAATATGCGTGTAGAAGACAGGCAGGCACGACGGTTCGTGTTGGAGGTCACAGTCCATGGTGATTACCCACGCGTACCGTTTGGCGGCGGCATAGTTGAAGATATCGATGAGAGTGCGGCCATAGCCCAGGTTGGTCAAATGAGACATGACGTGCAGGCCCTGCAGCTGAGAAATAACTGCAGATGTGCCGTCCGTACTCCCATCATCAACTACAAGGAGGTGATCGGTGTACCTGCGCGTGGCACAAATCACCCGTTCCACGTATTTGATTTCGTTGTAAACAGGTATGGCCACCAGAACGTTCATGGATCATTTGTCATCCCGAGTTGTGAGTATTTCCAATAACGGATCGGTCTTCGCGCCAGGTTGCACCTGTTTCCATGCTTTCTCCGTCGAACTTCGGAGATCGGAGAAATCTTCATCCTGCATGATGGTGGGGGTTATGAACAGGTATGTTGTCTTGTAATCCTTCTTGATCATTGTGTTTTTGAAGGCAAAACCTACAATGGGGAGGTCGCCCAACAGGGGAACCTTGTCGACGTTCTCGCTTTCATCAATCGTTTGAAGCCCGCCTACGACAATCGTATAGCCGTCGGGCACGGTCGCCTCGCTTCTTATGTTAGTGGTCTTCCTGGGCGGCGGGATTGAGGGGTCTGTGGGCTTGACCCCAAACGAGTTCAGTTCAATCTGATATTCTACCCTCAGGTAGTCACTCTCGCTGATATGGGGCGTTATGATGAACTGTGTGCCGGCCTGGACGAAACCGCTAAAGGACGTGGTGGCCACCGTTTCGCTGGCGTTAATCTGTGTGGTTGGCACTTCCGCCACTCCGTTGATAATGCCGACGGCGTTGTCATTAACCAAGACCTGAGGCATGGATACGATACGGGCGTTGCCATCGGACTTGAGGACGTGCAGAATGGCCTCGACCTCGTCTGAACCGAAGACGGCAGCCGTTCCGCCGGGACCCACTGTGATGCCCCGGGTCCACGCGGAGGGATCGAATGTGGACAGGCCGAACGAGGTGAAAGCGAGGGCGTGATTGGCCAGGTAATCCAGTTCTACTCCCAGGTCAAGGCCGTCGCTGGTGGTGACTTCAACGATCTGCGCCTTGATGAGCACCTGTTTGCGTTTCTTGTCAAGCTCGGCAATGAGTTTCTCCAACTCGCGATGCTGCCGAGCGGTCGCCTGAACAATAACGGAGTTGGTCGATTTGTTGATTGAGACCCGGGCCTCAATCTCCGGAATATACGCTTCGGTCTCAGCTGTGCTGATTCCTTCAGGGCCTGGGCCAGCCCGATCACCCGTCTGATCCGCGTACCTGGCCTCTTCTGTGGAACGTGTCTCTTTGGTGTCCTCTTGTATGAGTTCCCGGACAGTTGTCGCCACCTCTTCCACATCTGCGTTCTCAATCTTATAGATACGTATCAGGCCCGTTTCATAGGTGCTTGCCTGGTCGATGCTATCGACGATACTCGTCATGATCCTGTGCACCGAAGGCGGTCCCGTGAGAAGGATTGAATTAGTCTTTTCGACAAGTACGACACCATTGTCCCTGGAACCTCGAAGGCCCGAGCCTTCTCTTGACGTACCGGCGCGGGAAGACCCATAGCCGTCAGATCTTCCATAGACGCTGACGATGCGTTCAATGCCGCTGTAGACCTCAGCCGCGTCGATATAGGTGAGACGGTAACTACGTGTGAGCGGCTCAACAAATGTGTCCAGGCGTTTGACCAACTCCATCAGTTTCTCGATCTCCGCGCGATAACTCTTGATAATGATCTGATTGGTTCGCCCCACGGCGCGGATGTCCACGCGGGTTTCCGGCGATAACAGGGCAGCGGAGCCGTTAACTGCTCCCTCGGTTGAGTTTGGCACGGAAGGTGTGCGGGCCGCAACCGGGCGGGTGGCCTCAATGGATCCGGCCTGCTTGTTGGCGAAGAGTTCCTGCAGCGTGGCCGCAATGACTTCGGCATCTGCATACTCGAGCTGATGAACCTCCAAGACCATGTTCTCGTTTGGCACGTCAATGACGGTGATGAGTTCCTTGGCCTTCGCAATGTCGGATTCGGTTCCGACAAGTGCCAGCTGGTTGGCATGGGCAAGGGCAAACACGCGCATCGGTTCGTAGGGCGCCACGCTTGCTGGGGCACTGTCAGGCTTGGATGCATCTGTTGCCACCGGATTTGGCGAAGCGTTTGGAGGAACTTGCGCTGCTTTGTTCTTTGCGCCCGTATCCTTGTCTGAGAAGATACTGTTGAGTACATCCGCGAGGCTTTCACATTCGGCGTACTGCAAGGTGATGACTTCGACAATCACCTGTGCCGTTGGGGTGTCCAATTCCTGGATAATTGTCAGAATAGTGTCAAGGTTAGCCTCGACTTCATAAAGTACGAGTGTTTGCGTTTCATTGTGGACAACGCTTTTGCCGACCTTCGTCATAAAGGGCTTAATCGCAGCAGCCACGGAGGTAGCGTTGGCATATGCAAGCGGAATGACCTCTTTGGAAAGTCCATAATGCTGCATATACTCATCGTAGGTCATCACGCTGATTATGTTGCCTTGGCGATGGTACACGAAGCCGGCAAGCTTGACGACACGTTCCAGGAGTTCACCTGCGGTGATGTTATTGACCCAAAGGCTCACCTTGGCTTTGCTGACGTCCGAAGTCGGAAATATGCTCCATCCGGTAACATCGCTGATCATCTGGAAGGCACTGGTGATGTTCTCATCGGAGAACTGCATCATGGGAATGACGGGACCGGCCTCAGACATGTCGCTTGCTCGAGGCGATCCGGTTGTCTGGTTGCCCGCAAACGGGTCGAAACCGCCTTCAGCGGCAAAGGTCGCCTCGCGGAAGGACCAGAAGGCCAAACCGATACCAAACACCGACAAGACAACAAATGCCTTTTGTGTGGCAGAATGCCGCATCTTGGCTCCCTACAAACTATGAACTCAGGGGTTTTGCTATTCCGTATGGAGAATGCACATTACGTGCAAATTGCATCCCTTCCATATAGAAAAGCGTTCCAGGGTGGTTTATGTTGATTGGGTGAGACCCGTGAAAGGGCACCTTGATGTCGTCATCTAAGGGTGCTGCAAGGATGCCTGGCAAGGCACTACAATTGCAGTTGTAAATTCTTTGTCCGGAACGCTCTGATCGGCGGCCCATTTGAACGTAACCCTGATGGCTTTGGGCGCTTGTTCTGCAGACGCATAGGACTGCCGCCAATCTGCGTCGCCTGAGCTTCCCGCAGGAACATAGGACCACAGTTTGAAGCTGGCGAGCCGTTTAGCCATAACGCTGGAGACCTCTTGTCCAATCACCTTCTCGCCCGCACACTCCTGCTCGGATCTAAGTAATGCTGTCTCACCGGTCTGTGGATCGCGGTCGAAGCAGTATCGCACCTTGGCAATGCGTCCGGCTCCGACGGCGCTAAGGTAACCGGGGGCCTGCGTGTAAAACACCATCTCGATCCTGCCGTCAGGTTCCGTAGCGAGCACAAACACCTTCTCTTGGTCTTCTTCGACAGGCGGCATGTAGAGGCAGGACAACTCCGTTCTGAGTGTTTCCACAATCATGCGAGCGTCTGCGTAGAGGGGCCGATTTTGTTCTGTGCGTACCCAGACCCGGTGCGCTTGCTGGTAGGCGGCACTGATACCAAGGACCAGGATACTGGCGATGAGCATCGCCAGCAGTATCTCTGTCAGGGTAAAACCTCTGCTTGTTTGCCGCATATCAGTGGCCAAATGATTGCATCTGCACGAATGAGATCAACTCGTATTCCTGATCACGCTGTTGTTCTTGCCAATGAACCGTTACTTTCACAAAGCCTAGTTCCTCAACGGGAGTCTGGCCGGTTTGTACTTGCCAGGTGAAGGCCTCATGAGCCCCTGCCCGAGTGCTGTATGATCTACTTGGGGCGAGCGTGGCTTCAGTAAGCAAAGACTCTGCAAGCAGGACTGCCTCCGTTTGCATCCTTGCATGGTGCGCGGCCCTTGACGTTGTTGCTATTGCCGCAAATATCGCCGTCATGGAGATCCCCAGAATCGTCATTGCAACGATCACCTCAATGATTGAAAAAGCACGCCGGCGGACACGCTTCAACCACGTGTGAGGCGCCATCATAACTCCAGGTCCTCTACTTCGCTGTATATTCCCTGGATCTTCAACCGCTTGCCACAGTTTGCGCCCAAGATCGTAAGCTCGGCTATGGGCCAGTCTGTACGCGGCGAGAAGATCAGGCATTGCTTGCCTCCCAGGTCTTGGAAGCCGTTGGTCTGTAAAGTTAGCACGTCTTCAGGATAGACCCGCAGCAGACCTTCGACAGGGGCAAAGACTTCCGCTTGGGAATCAGCCGCTATTTCGATGCTGTAGTACCTCTTTGTGTCACAAACCACAAAACGGACCGGCCGCCCTGAATCAGAGGCCAGATTGATTGCGTAACGTGCGTTCTCCCGCAGATTCAGGACCATGCTCTCTACATTCAGATGCTCATCGCTTCTACTTGAGCGGGGAATTGCCGTGACCACCACCATTGCTATCAAAGCCATGACGATCAGTAATTCCACAAGCGTGAAGCCAGGATCCGCTGTATTCCAAAATCTGCGCAACGATCTCATACTGCAACATCTGAATGCAACAATCCTTCTTGCCGCCGTATAAGGAGCGATTTGCGCGACTAGTTTGTTGATAACCTGAGTCGAAAGACTGTGTGATCCGTGCCCGACCGGCTTCCCGCAGGGAATGACTTGCCTGTAAGTTCTTGCCCAACAATCACTTATGTTCTTTTTGAAAAATATGGCAACAGGCACCTACTATTTTGGCCGCTTCTGCCACTAAGAAATAGACCAAGCGGTCAAAACATCGATAATCGCCCGCTTGGCAGAATCGGAGACTCGCGAATGTACGAGCGGCCAGAAGACAAGCTAACGTGTACTGAGGTGCAACGCTGGATTGCGGTCCACATAGAGGAGGACGCCAGCATGCCTCAGGAAGTGCGGACCGCGGTGGCGGGCCACCTGGAGCATTGTGTTGCATGCAGACGCGACTATGAACGAAGCAAACTTGTCTTGGGCATTCTGAAGGCAAACCACTGCTTGGCAGCGGAATCCGAAGGTGCGGAAGTTTCCCATATACTGAGCCGGGACCGAGTGGACCTCAATTGGCAGTATATCCTGGCACGAATCCGGGAATCGGAAGGGTGTGGAAACCTGATTGCGAGGGATTGGTTCTCAGGCGTCAGAAAGCTTGCTGTGGCTGCCTGCATACTTATCGGTGTCTTGTCGCTTGCTTTTGTGTTCTTTGCAGGCCGCCAAACACCTGCCGAGCGGGGGTCTCCCCTGGCTGGAGCAGGCTCGCGTGACGGCATTCGCATTGAGCTGTTGTCCGATCAAGGGCGGGTCTTTTTGAATCCGGACTCTGAAATCCACATAGAGGATGGCCAGAGCAGAACGCTTTTTCTCAATGAGCGGCACCGGATGGTCCTTGCCGGCGGTACAGTTCTCCGCGTCAGGCCGTTGACGGCGGACAGCCGGCTGGGCTGTATGGTGCAACTCGATGCCGGCCGGATACTTGCCAACGTTCGGCATGATGGGAATCCCTTTGTTGTGGCGACCGCCCATGGCAAGGCGGTCATCACTGGCACGACTTTTGATGTACAAGTTACAGATCATGCCACGACCCTTATTGTTGCCGAAGGCTCAGTGCGATTCGAATCCCAGGCAAGTACGGTTCAAGTAGGTGCCGGCTATCTGTCCCGAATTACCCAAACGTCCGGCGCACTCGTGGCGTCGGCCCCCGTCACCTGCGATGCATACAGATTAACGCACTGGGCCCTTGAGACCAAACCTGAGACATTCGCCGCCACAACCACCCGAAGACTCCCGGACCGCTCCGAGGTGGATCTATTGGCCGGCGGTGAAGAGGTTCGTCTGGAGGATATAGATTACCAAGAGTGGGTGGAGAAGAACCGTTCATGGTTCCAGCAGCAGTTTCCAGAGGTTTTCCGGTTAGAAGGTGCTTTGGCCAACGAGGGAATCGAGGTGGACTACCCCGAACTCCTACTGGGCAGCGGGCTCCTGTTAGAATTCGAGTATCCGCCAGCCCAACAAGAACGGCTTGTCGCTCCTGCAACGAATCGTCTAATCGCGCTTGCTGCCGGGTACGGTTTTGACAGCCAGTGGACCATAAGTAAGCTGAGTCTGTCGTCAGCGGTAGCAGGTTTGCAGGAGCCGGAGCTCTTGAGGAGTAGCGTAGAAGCCTTCGCCACATGGCGAGACACCCTCCGTGCCGCGGAAAAAACCGGCAAACGCATTACTCCGACGACCGAACTAGTGCCGTTTCAAAAAAATATTTTTAATATTTGCGATTTGGCGACTTGCGCC
>DAOOIV010000124.1 GCA_035384605.1 Phycisphaerae bacterium | reverse complement strand
ACCCATCGGATCGAGGCCCTCAAGATCGGCCAGCAGTGCGTCCATGGCCTCCTGGGTCAACCCGTAGTCCCGCTCCAGGTTGATGTCCGCGGGCTCCGGGAACAACCGATACGCCGTTCGCACGATCACGGTGTCGGGATCCTCGATGTCGATTTCCATCATCGGGTCGTTGATCTGTGCCTCCACGGCGTTTTCACAATAACCGATTTCGATCTTCGCCATGTAGAAGCCTTCGATCTCGGTCGGTTCGATTTCGATGCGCCAGGTGAAGCCCGGGTAGATGATGCCAAAATCACCTTTGACCTCGCGCTCGAGCATGTCCGGCTGGATAACACCAGCCTCGACCTCAGAAAGCTTGCTGTCCACCAGCATCATCGCCTGGGTATAGAGCCGATTGGTTTTGGCGATTTTCAGGCCGGTGTCGATCTGCAAACCGACGACGGCCAGACCGAACACCAACAGGCCCAGCGCAACGACGACCTCCAGCAACATCACGCCGCGCCGACCACACCGAGCCCGGCGAATCGCGCCGGCAACGCCGGGCGGCACCGGCAACTCGACCGGCACGGCCGGGCAACTCCGGAACGCTACGCGCTGCATGGCAGACTCTCCTGATTCGCCACCGGTCGTTCTCAATTTCCCAATCGGCCCCATCGCCCCAATCCCCCGATACCCTTTCGCCCGACAAACCGCCGGCGAGAACCCGCCCTGGCCGTCATCGCGATCCCACGGCCCTCGTCCGCCGAATGTCCAGGATGTTCGCCTCCGTAATCACTTCCGGGCTGACGAAGTCGACATGCATGATCGGCTCGGCCTTATACTCATGCATGATCTCGACCTCGTCGTTCAACATCGCCCGCTGCATCCACACCTGGCCGGTACGACCGTCGACAATCAGATACAGGATTCGCGTGAAGTGGTGCGGCTCAAGTTCCGTGTCGAACGGCAGATCCGTCAGGATAAAGGTCACCCATTCCGTCGTACCATCGGGAAACAGGGTGAGCGGCACGAACTGAGTCTTGTCCTCCGGCATGCCCGGATCGGCAATCGGCCAACGGGTGTTGATGGCATAGCTGGGTTTGCCGGGCAGCACCGAAACGCATCGCGTGCCGGCCTGCAAAATAGGCTGGTTCTTCCAGTCGGCGTCGAACCCGCCGTACGCTTCCGGGCTGCCCTGCGGATCGATCTGCCGAACCACCTCGGGTTGAAGCGTCTCGAAGGGAACGTCCACTTCCGTCTCTGCATTCGGATCGTTGGGATCAGGGGTACCGGGGAAGGAGATGCGGTAACGAATGCCCTCCTGCATCGCTCTGGCGTGGGCCATCTCGATCAGAGCCCGCAGTCGCTCCGCCGACTCGGTCAAAGACCGGTGTCGGCGATCGGACTCAAAGCTGGGATAGACCAAGGCCATCAGCAGGCCCATGAGGGCAATCACGAGCAGGACTTCCAGCAATGTAAACGCTCGAAGACGCATCGTGACCTTCCATTTCCGCCGCGGCTGACGGCCGGCAACGCTCCGGCGACCCCGACCCGTCACAAAGCCAACCCGTGTGATCCCCTCGCGGCGAAGCACACGGGTCACGGCTGGACAAGCGATCTGCTACTTGTCCTTCGTCCAGTTGCAGATGTCGTCGTCGGTGCCATCTTCACCGTCCGGCCCCAGGCTCCAGATGTCGTAGCTGCCCTCGTTGGCCTTGGCTTCGTCGTTTCCAAGGTACTGGAACTCGTGACCCCAGGCATCCTTGAGTTTGTCGAGGCTGTCAATGTAAGGACCCTTCCATTTCTCCGCCTCAGCATCGTCTTCGGGCTTGTCCCTGAGTTCGGCGAGTTCCTTCGGAAAGCGTCCCATGTGCAGATTGAACAACTGCATCACGCTGGCCAGACTGTCCATATTGGCCTTCGTCGTCTTGATGTACGCGTCCCTCTGCGTGCCGATCAGGCTGGGCACCACGAAGGCCGCCAGCAATGCCAGAATGCCCACCACCACCAGAATCTCGAGCAGCGTAAACCCGCGACGACGATTCCGAACTCTCTTGACCTGTAGCATTTGTCAACTCCTTACATGAGCCGGCCCGGCCTTCGATCCGGACTACTTCTCCTGTTTTCTCACTTGTCCAACGTCACCGGGCACACTTGCACGCCCGGACAATCTCGTACCTGTCACCCCAGGCCCGCCGAACCCATGCGAAGGATCGGCACCAACAGGGCGATCGCAATGACCAATACCATGGCCGCCATAACCATGAGCAGCAGCGGTTCAAGCAAACGCACGCCGAAATCCACCAGCCGGCTGGTGCGGGCCTCGTTCGAATCGGCGATCTGCACCAGCACGGCGTCGAGATTGTTGCTCTCCTCGGCCACCGCAATCATGTCCACAATGTCGGCCGGAAAGAGTCCGCTTCGCCCCAACCGTGCGGCCAGCGACTCCCCCCGCTGAACGTTCTCAGCCGCCTGGTCGATGGCCTCGGCCAGGATGCGATTCCCGGCCGAGTCCTTGGAAATCTTCAGCGCCTGCAGAATCGTGACACCGTTGCCCAGCAGCGTTCCCAGGATGCGGCAGAACCGGCAGATGGCCACCATGGTCAGTATTCGCCCCAGAACCGGGACGCGCAGCTTCCAGCGGTCCAGGAGACGCCGGGCCTCTTCTCGACGCGTCAGCCCGACTGCCAGAACCACGAGTGCGACAACAACACCGAGAATCACCCAGCCATGATTGGCGACGAAATCGCCCACCGCGAACAACACGGTCGTCAACCATGGAACCTGCTGGCGCTCGAGCAGCGGCTTGATCTTCGGCACGACGAACCCCATCAGGAACGTCACCACGGAGACGCCGGCCAGCATCAACACGCACGGGTAGATCATCGCCCCGATAACCTTGTTGCGAAGCTCGTCCTGCCGCTCGGTAAAAACCGCGATGCGCGCTAAGACATCCTCAAGGAAACCGCCCTGTTCGCCGGCGTGTACCATGGAGACTGCCAAGTGAGTAAACGCGTTGGGGTGCTTGCTCATTGCCTCGGCCAGCGATTCACCACTCGAGACGTCGGTGTGTACCTCTTTCAGGATCTCGGCCAGCAGCGGGTTGGCCCCCTGACGCGACAATACGTCGAGCGCCCGGAGAACCGGCACGCCTGCCCTGAGGAGGTCGGATAGCTGGCTATAGAAAGTGGTCAAGACTCGAAGCCTGACCTTCTTCCTGCGACCGGTTATGGTAGCACGGGCCGCGGTTCCGCCTTCGGCGACTTTGATGGGAAACAGAGACCGCTCGTCCAGCATGCGCATTGCCGCCTGCTGGCTTTCGGCCGTCAATACGCCCGTGACGGTCTGGCCACCCGTAGTCTTCGCCTTGTACGTGAACGTCCCCATACCGATCCGCTCAAAGCCTGCCCCCCGAAGAGAGGCCTGCACCCCCGCCGCGCCCAACCTGCCCGCTCAAATAGTTATCGGGCTACGAGCACATTCTCGCCCCGCTGACCTTGGCAAATCAGGCCTTTCTTCCTGCTCGCCCGCCGAAATCCACCGGTTGGGACGACAAACTATAAAGACCTGCTGACCAACGTTAGCCTAAGAGCCACAAACACTTATGTCAAACAAACCACCGCTGGCAAACACCGGTACGACCTCCATGCACCCAAACCTGGCGGCAGTCAGCCTCTTATACGCACGGCAGGATCACGCGCCGCAAACCGCAGCCCTATCCCCGGAAGGTAGGCCGGTCTGCGACGTGGATCATAACTATTTGTATTACAATGGCTTATAATCCGTTATTCTGACTGTTTGAGGTGCCTGGCGAAGAAGTCCCATGTTTTGGCCCCGCTGAATTCGTGAGGACCGTCGAAAACATCTGTTTCCAGGGCCTCTGGCGCCCCGGCGACCCGGTAGCACCTTTGGAGCTTGCGGAGAGCTTCCTCGGTCGCCGCGATGGGGAAAATCGGGTCCTTTCGTCCGGCCTCGATCAACAGGGGCTTGGGCGCAATCAGGCAGGCTAGGTCATCGTTGTTGGCCTGCAGCCCGATACCCGGAACGTAGTTGTCGATGCAATGGTGAATTGACAGGATGCATGTCTCGTAACGATTGAGGTAACCGCTCACGCACGCGGCCCTGATCCGGTCGTCCAAGGCCGCGGTGAACTGCGTCACCAGCCCCCCGCCACTGATGCCCACCATGCCGATCCGCTTCGGGTCAACCTCGGGACGGCTCTGCAAGAAGTCGATCATGCGCATGGCGTCCCACACACGAATGCCGGTCATGCTCAACCCCCAGTGCAGGGCGTTCTTGCTCGGCTGCTCGCAGTGGTTCCACATGTTCTGTTGTTTATGGAAATCAATGTCGCGGCGCCTGCCGAAACCCATCTGGTCGAAGACGAGGGTAACGAAACCGGCTCTGACCGCCTGGATGGCGAAATCGTGCTGATAGCCCTCTTTGTACTGGCGCGGCTCGCCCTTCTCGGTGAGCGCGACCAGTTCGTTCATGCCGATGCCGTGGCCGTGGCTGCAAAGGATGGCAGCACGCGGCTCCTTGAGACCGTCGGGAACCAGAAGGAATGCGGGGACGTACAAGCCCTTGCCCGTCTCAATGGTGAACGCCATGCGCTTGTAGCCGTCACACTGAGCTACCGGGCCGGCGGTCACCCGCAGCTTGCGCGGCTCGGTCGCCGGCTTGCCCGAATCGTCCATTCCCGGCAAACCGATGGTGTCCGACAGCCGCTTGCGAAGCTCACGCCGCCATCGCCTCCATTCGGCGGCGTCTTTGGCGGCGAACGCCAATTGCGGCGGGTGGTCTTTCCCGTATTGTTCGAGGTAACGCAGCGGCTCGAGTCGCGGGTCGTTGGCCCGCTCGGCCGACATCGAGAACTCCATCTTGGCCACAGTCGCCTCCTTCGTTGTACCCGTCACCCGCGGACCTGAGGTCTTGCCGCCGCAGCCGGCCATCAGCAACCCGACAACCGCCACCCACAGAATCGCTGGACCACTGATACCCGCAGTCGTTGTGCGCATTCTCGGACTCTCCTGATAACCCGGCAGGTTGATCCTGCCGGTCTTTCCGGATTCGATCAATAGCGAAGGGACAAGCCCCTCGGCTCGTCAAGCATCGCGGTCAAAGACCGGTCCTGCAACGATGGCACCAGTGTAGCCGGCAAGACCGCGTTGACAATGCTCGCCCCGACACCTACGCTGAATAGCATGATCGTGCTGATCGACAACTACGACTCGTTCACCTACAACCTCGTGCAGCGGATCGGAGAACTCGACCGCACGCGCGAGATGAAAGTCTACCGCAACGATAAGGTCACGCTCGACCGGATCGAAGCCGACAGACCCGACCACATCATCATTTCGCCCGGCCCCTGCACTCCAAAGGAAGCGGGCATCAGCGTGGACGTGGTCAAACACTTCGCCGGAAAGGTGCCGATCCTCGGCGTGTGCCTCGGCCACCAGTCGATCGGATACGCCTTCGGCGGCGAGATCGTCCGCGCCAAGCGGCTCATGCACGGCAAAACCAGCGAGATCCAACACGACGGCAAGGGCTTGTTCGTCGGCTTGAGCAATCCGTTCACTGCAACACGGTACCACTCGCTGGTCATCAAACCCGACACTCTGCATTCGGATTTCGTGGTCACCGCCCGCACGACCGACGCGCCGGACGACGAAATCATGGGCATACGCCACAAGTCCATGCCCATCGAGGGCGTCCAGTTCCATCCGGAGAGCTTCCTGACCCTCGAAGGCCACAAGCTCCTGGACAACTTCCTGCGAATGTAGGACCTTCCGAGCCCCATGCACGGATCTTGCCGGGGAGCCGCCTCGCATGCAAATGACGAAATGACGAATGTCGAAATCCGAATGACGAAGCCAAGTTCTCAGTCATCAGTGATCCGTTCTCAGTTTCAACCTTGGCCAATGACTGACCACTGACAACTGATCACTGACCACTTCTTTCTGTCTTCTTCCGTCATTCGGTTCTCATCACTCCGGTTTTGCGCGAAAGTAGAGATCTCCAAATAACTCTGGCGTATGGTGGCCGCGTAGCCTGCCGAGGGGCGAAAAGTGTGATCTCTCGGCGATCTTCGCCTCCGGGTGCTCCGGATCACGAAAGGTCGTGGTGAAACGCATGGCGTTCATCCGCCAGCGGTCACCGGCCTTGGGGGGCGGCACATCGAATTCGCTGAAGGGAAATCGTACCTCTGCCGACCAGTCCTTCCCGCCCTTGTGGACTTTCACCTCCCACGCGGCCTTCTTCGCGAACTGGTTGCGCGAAAGCGTCTGAAACACGTGCGGCACGGTGTCGAAACAAAACTGCCAGTATCGCCACACCTGCGCTCCAGGGTCGAGGAAAATCTCGAAACCGTCTTTGTAGTAGATGTCCTCCATGCGCCGCAGGTCGGTGTCGAGCCACTGCATGTCGGGCTCCTCGCACCGCAGCGCCAGATACAGAGCCTGGTCGTCATAGGCCACGCGCATCCAGGTTCGCTTCTTGAGCGGCTTGTCGGCGTGCGGGATGAACGCGAACTCCACAACATCCCGCCATTCCCGCTCATCGATCACGCCGTCCAGCCGGATTCCGGTGCGAAACGGCACGTCATAACGGCTCAGGTTGTCGGCCTTCACGTCCGCCAGGCTTGGACGAGTGGCAGGCGCGTGAGCCACATACTCCTTCGGCCGTTGAGATGTGGCCAGATCGGCAAGTGCCGCCCAGGCCTCGTTGTTCCCCTCGTAAAGCTCGTCAATCGCGTCCTCCGGGTCGAGGCAGACTCCGATCGTTGATACACCCTCGGCCACAATCCACGGCACCTTCACGTCGGCGAAACTCGGAACGAGTCGCTGCGGCGCGTCGATTCGATCGAGCAAGGCTTCACCAAGCAAAGCCTCCTCGCTGCCGCCGCGTCCAAGGAGTCGCACCTTCACCTTCTCCGCCGGCCGGCTGCCAATGTTGTGCACGCGGATCGTAAACGTGATCGATTCGCCCGGGCCGGGCTTGCTCCGGGAGACCATGATGTCCCAGGCGTCGAGGCCCAGGTCCGGCCGCGGGCCCCACGCCGGCACCGGTCCGCTATCTGATCTACGAACCAGCTCCAGCAGCGTGGTGACATCGTTCGGCAAGGCAAACCGCAGCCTCGTGCCCCGTTCCACTGCTACCGACTGAATCGTGGTCACCGCGTCGAATTCGCCGTCTTCATCACCATCCGGGCCGAGTCTCAGGTTGTAGATGCCATCGTCGAGCGTGAATACCTGCATGCCGATCTGCCGGCCGTCTTCACCCAGATTGCACAACGCCACCCGCAGGCGCTGCGGCGCATCCTCCAGCACGAAGACGGCCGT
Source organism: Phycisphaerae bacterium (assembly GCA_035384605.1). Taxonomy (NCBI): domain Bacteria; kingdom Pseudomonadati; phylum Planctomycetota; class Phycisphaerae; species Phycisphaerae bacterium. The sequence goes on along the minus strand of DAOOIV010000124.1, from coordinate 7,382 downwards.
CTCATAGCCGGTATCCTTCCAGACCACGGAAGGAGGCGGGAAGTCCACCCAGGGCCAGTTGACGCTGTTGGCCAGGTGCCCGCCGTCGTGGAAGCACCGCTGGCCGAAGGTCATCGTTCCGTACTGCTTCTGCCACCAGGCGGCGGCGTAATTGGCCAGCGAGTCCGCATACGGCAACTTGGGCACCACTTCCGTGAAATACTTGTCGCGAAAGCTCACTGCCCGCCGCCAGCCCTCATCAACAATCCGCCGGTCGATCCGCGAAAAAGGCCCGCGTTCAATCCTTTCGCCAAGCAAGCTGCTGAAGGCGCCGTCAAACTGCGTATCGCCGGTCAGATAGTAATACCAACAACCCAGGTGCCCCAAAGCGATATCGCGAGCCCACCGCGTGCTTTCGTTGCCCTCACGCCAACCCGGCGGAAACCGGTACTGAGCAGGCAGGCGATCGGGCGGGAACGGCCCGTCTTGCTTCACCGCCGGCCGGGCATAGGTTGAAAAGAACCGAAGCATCTCCCGTATCGGACGAACATAGCGATCTTCGCCGGTGACCGCGTAGGCGATTGCCAGCACCTCATGCATGCGGGTCTGATACCACAGACTGCTGAACTCGTGTGCCCCGGCCCCCCACCAGTTCTGGGTGTGTCCGCCCGGCTCGCCCGTCGGGAATGCGACCTGCCCGGGCATGATGCCCGGCGGCTTGCCGTGGACCTCTTCCATGGCGTGTTTCGCCCAGGCGTCAGCCCACTCGAGGTAATACTTCAGCAAATGCGGGTCCCGGTTGTAGAGTACGAGTTGCATCATCGGGATCCACGCCCGGGCGTTGATGGGGGAATCTTCGTCGTAGAACGGCCATTCATACAGTTGCTGCGAGCCGAAGTACGTCGAGCGCATGTGCCGGTCGCCTCGCGGCGTGTGGGCCGTCCAGTACTCAACGTTGCTGGCCGTGACCATGAGGCGCTCGATAAGCTTGGGGCTGCCGAACTCCTGGTACAGCAGAATGGGTGTGCCGTAAGAGGTGGGTTCAGGACCGTGCTCGGCATCGGTGGCAAGCCACACGTAGCCGTTCTGGATGTTCACGTTATACCAGACATTCTCGATCATCCGCTCAAGGGCGGTCTGGATACGCCGGTCGTCGGCGGCCATCATGACACCCGGCCAACCGACCACCATCTCCTCATCCTCGCCCCAACCGAAGCCGAAGCTGCCGTTGGGCTTCTGGCGATCAATCCAGTAATAGATGATGTCCCGCCAGGCCTTGAGTCCGTCGGTATAACGGACGGCCCACTCAGGAGGAGCAATGGGTTCTCCGGCTGCCGCGCTCGTGATCAGAGCCAATAGGAGCAATTGGAACGATTTCAGCAATGAGCATTTCATCGGGCACCTCGTGACGTGGGTCGGGCCACACCCCTGGCCGGCCGCAAGACCACCAAGACCCGACTCAAGATAATCGAGATCGTGCCTCAGCACGAGCAAGACCCGAACCAGGACCTAAGGCGGACCGCCTTTTTCCGGGCCGCAACCCAAGCGCACCGCGATCCGGAAACATGCGCGCAAAATGCACACCAGTCGCGACGGAACGGACTAAACAGTGCGGCTTTGTTTCCTGCACGCTGAGCAAATCAGATGAGAGATTGGACACAGCTGGACCGTATGCCGTACACTGGCGGCATCGTGTCCTGGAAAGACACCTGTGAAGCGATTCGAGACAACCGCATTCAAGGGGGGCATCATCACAATGCTGCGTGCAAGAATCTGGAGTGTTTTGTCGCTTATCGTCCTGAGTTTTCTGGTCCTGGGTCAAACGGGGCCGTGTGGGTCCGGACCCGTCGCCACGGGAGATCGCGATCATGACGGTATCGAGGACGCGGCCGACAATTGCCCTGACGACGCCAACACCGACCAACTCGACGCCGATGACGATGGCGTCGGGGACGCGTGTGAAGACTCGTCGGGCAGTGGCGGCGGGGACGGAGGAACGGATCCGTGGCTGGACAACGGCACCAAGGTCTATCCCGAAAACAAGCGGCGATGCGGAGTGTGGTCGGGCACCATCGCCATGGAAACGCACCGTATCCGTGAGTGGGAATGGACTTGCCCCGAGGCATACTATAGTTGCTACAAGGTTCACAGCGGCAAACAGGATGAGCGGACCGTCGTCAATGCCACCGTCCTGCTGCGGGATGAGGCGCTTTGGCACTGGTACCCGGTGTTCGAGGCCTCCGGGAACCTGACCTACGACGAGGTAAACACTGACCATGTCGAGGCCTTCCCGTCCAAGTGCCTGCTCCTCCAGGACGAGATCGAGGAACTGCACGATTCCTGGGCCATTGACCATCCCCAGATCGAAATCCACGCGTCCGGATGGCCGGAGGGATTCTACCCTGAATACTACTACGATTTCGACGCCGAGACCCTGACCTTCTACCCGTGGCGCGAGCGCGACGTTGACGTCACGGTCACGCTCATCATCAACCCTCCGAACGACGGGCAGCAGGTACACCTGACCACCAAGTATACGGGCGAATATCAGTGTTCCGGCAACGGCATCCCGGAAGACCAGGATGACCTTGTGCCCCATCCCGGGAATACCTTCCTTGAATTGGAGGGAACCTACCACTGGGACCCGAACGGGAACGACCGACTGGACATCATTCTGTCGGACGACGCACCCAAGATCTTCGACTGCACCAAGTGCTGCTCCGCCGGTTCGTGCGCCGACTCCCAGAGCACGATTACCTCCTACGAGATCCACTTGACGCGTTTCCCTGAGGGCGACCGCGACAACGACGACGTCTGCGACAGCATCGACAACTGCCCGGACACGCCGAACTGGGACCAGCTTGACTCCACCGGCGATGGCGTCGGCGATGAGTGCGATCCCCTGGCGCCACTGGTTCCCTGAGTCGCAACGCCCCGACCGGAAAGAGGGCGGCCTGCGAGCTTTTCCCTCAGCCCCCGGCAAGAGATTCTCACGGCACTTGAGGTACGGCCCTGCCGGGGGTGGGCGGCGAAGCCCGCCGCGGGAGACTCTGCATGGCCGCATTCTTCATCTCCAGCAACGTCGGCTTGAGCGTCGCAAGCCGCTGCCGGCTCGTGGGCCATCCGCTGAACAGGTAAGGCGAGGAGAAGAACGCGAAACCGCCGCCCCACTGTCGGGCCATTTTCAGTTGCTCCAACGAGGTGACATCGGATCCGTGCATGTAGATCCCGATTCCCGCGGCCACCGGTCGGCCGCCGGCCTCGCGCTGCCAGGTCTCGTGCCTCGCACGAAAAGTCTTGTTGTTCGAGGTGTAATTCATCAGGAAGATGCCGTCCACATAGCCCGATCGCAGCCATAACGGTCCGTCCTGAAAGTAGTTGTTCCTGGCCGTGGGGAGGTCCGGTGGACATGCCGCAGTCAGGCGAATCTTCGGCCGCTCTTTTTTCACCATGCTGTGGATCTCCCACACCAGACGCGTCACCTGGTATGTCCGCCATTGCGACCAGGTCTTGCGGTTGCTCGACGGTTTGAGGCCGGTCGCCTGCCGATAAAGCTCCAGCGTGCGGGCATCGTAAGGATAGTCGCTGCCCCGGGGCGACCGATCCGTCGGAAAGCGAATGTAATCGAGATGCAAGCCGTCAACAGGATAGCGCGTCACGATTTCGCGACAGATGCCCACCAGGTAATTGCGCACCTCCGGAAGACAAGGATTCAAGCTCACGTACCAGCCGTTCAGCGGCTGCCGCTTGCCCTTCTGGTCATACAAGAACCACTCGGGGTGCGTATGGTAAAGGTGTTTGGGGTCGTCCGGAGGCTTGTCGCCGGCCCACGCAGGCATCATGTTGACCCATGCATGGATGGCCAGACCGCGGGTGTGGGCTTCGTGGCAAGCCACTGCCAACGGGTCAAAACCCGGTCCGCCGGGCGGAAACTCGTATGCGAACGGCTCGATGGCGGAGAAATAGTAAGCCGCGGCGTGGCCTCGCACCTGGAACAGTATGGTGTTCAGGCCCGCCTGCTTGGCCTCCTCCATCAGCGCGGCGATCTGGCGGGGTGACTTGTAGATGTCCCGCGGCACCCACACTCCCCTCGGAGGCCACGTGTCGACCAACGGCGGCACGACCGGCCGGGGCGGAGGTGCCGGCGTAACGCGAGACTGCGATTGTGGGCCGGGCCCGGCCTGCGCCCCAGGCTTGGCCTGCTGCTTCACCGGCTCGCCGGGCTTGGCGGGCTCCGGCAATTGCTCGCAGCCCGCGCTGACCATGAACCATGCCGCGAGCCAAAGACAGGCCTTCCCCAACATCACGTCGCTTACCCGAACATGCCGCATCGAACCGCCCTCGCTGAATGACCCTATCATAACGATGATCGCGCAGGCGAAAAGCCCGAAATCGCTTGCGCCGACCGAAAACAACTGTCATTGACTTTGCCGCCTTGTCCGGCTCAGATGGGTGAATCTCGTCTTCAGAAAGGAGCACAGTGATGTTGACCCGCCTGATGATCTGGGTTCCCGCCGCGGCCCTCCTGGCCGGCTGTGCGCAGCAGCGGGAGGTGACCTTCAGGATGCACACACTCAACGCCGAGTCCCGCTTCGAGGCCGCCGGGGTCTGCGATATGAACAACGATGGCAGGCTCGATATCATCAGCGGCGGCTTCTGGTACGAAGCCCCGACGTGGAAAAAGCATTTCATCCGCGACATCCCTGAGCAAGACAATTACTACTACGACTTCGCCAACATCCCGGTCGACGTGGATGGCGACGGTTGGATCGACCACGTCACCGTCGCTTGGCACAACAAGCAGATCTCATGGGTTCGACATCCGGGCAACAGCACCAATCCGTTCGAGGTGATCAAGATCGACGACCCCGGCCACTTCGAGACCGCTTTCGGTTTCGACGTCAATGGCGACGGGCAAACGGACATTGTACCCAACATCTTCGACGGCGAGCCCGGATGGTACGAGTTCAAGCCGGACCCGCGGATGCCCCACGGCGTCAACTGGATCAAACACCCGCTGCCCAATGATGCCACCGGTCCGGGCATCGGAGTCGGTGACATCAACGGCGACGGCCGCCACGACTTGGTTGGCGGCAAGGGCTGGGCCGAACAGCCGGCCGACCCCAAGGCCGAATGGGTCTGGCATGCCGAGTTCGACCTGGGGGACGCGAGTATCCCGATTCTCGTGCATGACATCGACGGAGACGGCGATCTCGATCTGATCTGGGGCATCGGACACGGTTACGGGTTATACTGGATGGAGCAAGGTCGTAACGCCCTCGGCCAGCGCATCTGGTCCAAACACGAGATCGACAAGAGCTGGTCGCAGGCCCACGCTCCGATCCTGGCCGACATCAACAACGACCGCCGGATGGAGCTGATCGCCGGCAAGCGCTACTACGCCCACAACGGCAAGGACCCCGGAGCCAATGATCCGAGAGTGATCTACTGGTACGACTTTGACATCGCCAGGAGACAGTGGAAGCGACACGTCATCGCCCAAGGCGGCCCCGCCGGTCTGGGCATCGCCCCCGCTGCGGCCGATATCGACGACGACGGCGACATCGACATCGTCGCCCCCGGAAAAAGCGGGCTGTACCTGTTCGAGAACCTGCTCAGGTAGGAAGGATCGAGGGTTCAGGTCGCCGTAAGCGACTCGCCGCGGCGAGGTTCACTGGGGCCGACGCCCTCGTCGGCCCTTGACGATTCAGAATTCGGTGCGCCGTGACGTGCTACCCCCTTCCCTCCAGCCTCATGCGGGGTTCTGTGTCCAATCCTGACATGGACAAGATAGCTTGAATAGCATTCTCAAGCGCACTCATTGCTGTTTGCGGCTGCGCGCCCACGGTTCTCATGGAAAGGGCGCCCGATCTTCCGGCCGATTGCCAGGGATGACGGTTCTATCTCTCGCCGCAAAGCTATCTTTGAGGATTCAGCGTGCCTAACCAGCGACGCTACCAAGAAAAGAAAACGTGTCAGGATGATTTTCTCAAGAAAAGAAAACGTGTCAGGATGATTCTCTCAAGATTCAGCCTGTAGCTGTTTACCCTCAACGGGGGCGGAACCTCGCATTTTCAGGGGTTCTGTGACGCCCGTGGCCCGGCGCAGGCCTGCCCGGGCGTGTCTTGTTCCCCCGCTTCTAGAGGTTTTCAGTAGGGTAAACAGTTTCTTCAGCCTGCGACCTTTCGCCCGTTGGCAACCGCGAGAGCTCGGTGGCTCGCGACGGCTTGCCCCACTCCTACAGTGGCACCAATCGGGTCAACGAGTACCTGCAGATCGGCTCGCAGACCCTCGATTACGATGCCGACGGCAACCTGTCGGTCGACGAGGAAGGGCGGCACTACGACTACGACGAATACAATCGGCTGGTCGAGGTCCGGGCCGCCGATGACACAACTGTTTTGGCCCACTTCACTTACGACGCCCTCGGCCGGCGGGTGGCCTCCAAGATCGGCCAGACCGAACGCCACTACTACTACGCCGGCCAGACGGTCATCGAGGAATACAACGTCAACAGTGCCGGCGTCGAGTCCCTGGCCCGCTACCACATCAACGGCGGCCAGTACATCGACGAGCGGGTGGTCAGCTATGACGTCAAATCCGACGGCTCGGCCGTTCCCACCTACTACCTGGCCGGCGACAACTTCTCGGTCATCGGCACCGGCAGCGCCGACGGCCAGATCATCCGCCCGCTGAACTACTCGCCCACCGGCCAGTTCTCCGGCAGCGGCATACGATCCTGCAATCTGGACCAGGATTCGACCAACGACGTCGACGCCCTCGATTTTGCCCTTCTGGAAGGCTGCTTCAGCGGCCCGGACGTGCCCGTCACGACCGGCCCAACCTGCCAGATCGGCGAGGCCGCCGACATCGACCGCGACGGCGACGTCGATGGGGCCGACTACATCATCTTCCAGACCTGCATGAGCGGCACCGACGTGCCCGCCAGCGCCGCCTGCCTCGGCCAGGGCGTGTCCCCAGAAGACTCCGGCATCGCCGCCATGCACGGCCTGACCGTCGACGTCCTCCCCGACGGCAAGGCCCTCCTCTACGCCCGCGCCCGCCACTATGACATGAAACACGGCCGCTGGCTCCAACGAGACCCCAAAGGCTACGTCGACGGCCCGAATCTCTACGAGGCCTTCGGGGGCAATGCGCTCCGCTTCCTCGACCCGTTTGGGCAGTCCGCCAACGTGCTCCCTATTGCTGACCCCTGCACTGCCTACAAGAATATCACGTGGCTTGTTGACCAATTCTGGAAAACAGTGAAGTCCTTGCCGTACTTCAATCAAGCTAATGAGGAGCGGCTGCAGAGGTTTGGCGACTCAATCGCGCATCTCAACCTGGACGATAAATAGGGACAGTCACCTATTTACGACGACGGGAACCTGACGCAGGATGGC
>DAOOIV010000123.1 GCA_035384605.1 Phycisphaerae bacterium | reverse complement strand
CGGGCCGAGCGAGCGAGAATGTGGCCCGGAAAGGATTCCGGGCCGAGCGAGCGAGGATGCGGCCCGGAAAGGATTCCGGGCCGAGCGGATGCAACACCAAGATGATGGAGATTGTGCTCGGGCTGTTGGCTCGCCGCAGGCCGCAGCCTGAGCCACTCGCGGGCAAGGAGTACACCTTTGCCGGTCTGAAAGAACCCGGGGGCATTGAGGCCTTCTTTGACGACAAGAACCTTCGCCTGTGCCTGGGGCCCGATGCGTAGAGGTGTGGGAACCGCCTGCTAAGGACGTTCAAAGATCGCGCCGTCGCTCACGCGTTGGAGGCGACCTTTATGATAACGATAGGTGACGGTCTGGCCCATCATCCGAACGGCTTCGATTTCGCTGCCCTCCAGGCGAATGATGTCGCCGGCAAACTGATTGTGATCCTGGTTGAGTTCCTGGTAATTCCCGAACTTGTTGTTTTTGGCATCGAAACGGCCGTCCTTGTTGCAGAGATGGAACCAGAGAACGGAGGCATGCGCGGCGTCGCCGCCGTTGATCTCCACCCACCGCCCCTCCAGGACGCCGAGGAGCTCTTTCGACACCCTGGGTGTCTCCGATCCTCCTCCCGCGGCCTGCGACGCGGAAGGGTCGGAAATGTCGCCGGAGAAGACGTACCATCCTGCCACGGCCCCGATGAGCACTGCGCCTGCCCAGGTCAGCAATCGCGACTTCATCTCATTCCCTCGTTTCCAGGCTGTCATTCGCGTTACGCCCGCAGTCGAACCTCGGACGATCTCGCGAGCAAGGTCCGATACGCTCCGGCACGGCTGAGCCTGAGGCGGCAGCCGCAGCGGTTTCTTCGGCAAAGGACGACTTTGACTTCAGGTCTTCTTGAAGCGCTGGGCGACATGAAGCAGGCTTGCAGCGTTCCGAGTGAAGACCGGAGCTCCGGCGGGAACGGCACAAGATATCCCAGCGTGGCATATTTTGACGGCTTCAAGCAGCTTTGGGAAGTTGTTGAGGGTTTTGATGATTTTGAGGATTCGCCGGCGTAACCACTCGTCGGCGTTGAGGGTGAGGGTCAGGATTCCCTGGGGTCGGGTGAGTCGGCCGGCGCGGTGCAGGAAGGTTGTTCGGAGGGTATCGAGTTTCTCGAAGGCCCAAAGGGCGGGGCGTTGGGCGGTGGTCTGTCGGCATGGCGGGGTAGTGGCCATCTGGAGTTCGCGGGCGAGGTTGTGGGCGAAGAGGCCGGCCAGGAGGCAGAGCTGGTTGCCGATTCGCCGGGTGACCGGCACGTAGTCCATCTGGCAGTGGGCTTTGAGTTCACCGAGGATGTTTTCCTGTGATCCACGGCCTTCGTGGAAGAGAACGGCATGACCGGCGGCGAGGGTCTTGTTGGTGATGATGACCTTGAAGTCGAATCCGGTCTGGTGGGGGATGAACAGATATGACTGTACCGGCTCCTTGTGCCGGCGTTTGGCCAGGGTGCGGACGAAGAGGAAGCGGAACTGCTGGTTCCAGACCTTGGGCTTCCAGTCGGCCGCGAAGTAAGACACCTCGCCGTTGATCCGCTGCCATCGTTTCCGTCCTTCGATCATCGGCTTGAGCTCGGTGAATCGCTCGAAGGGCACGCTGATGGTGAACTCGATGTCGTGCCGGTCCACTGCGGAGACGATCTGGTCGCTGAAGAAGGCGCTGTCCATGCGGACCTCGACGATGATCCCCGGGAGGGCTTGGCGGACCGTCTTTTTGCGGGCCGCAACCCAAGTGCTCTGCGATCCAGAAACATGCGCGCAAGCCGCACCGATATCCGGCCGTAAGGTTCTAATTATCTCATTTTAGCTTCCTTTGTATTATTCCGAAAAGGCTATTTAGGGCGGACTGCAACAGCAATGGTATTGTCGATGAGCGCGATATCAGTTGCGGGGAAACCGGCGGCCCCTGTGATCTACCGGGTTGCGGCCTGAGCAGCGATTGCAACGTGGACGGCGTCCCGGACGGTTGTGAAGTCAGCGGCGCGGCTTGCTCATTCCCCGTGTCTCCGGCGGGAAACACGACCGGAGCCGCGGACAGCTATTTTACCGGTCCGCCGGACGGCGTTTACCTTGGTCTTGGCGGCCAGATTGTCACGTATTCATTTGAGTGCCTCGTTTTTGACGGGCCGGGCGCCGATGTCACCGTATATGAGGTGGACAGCGGCTCTGCGGAATTCAGTCTGATGGACGTCCTTGTAAGCATGGACGGGCTTTCGTTCGTGAGCGTCAAGCAGACGGAAGGCTCTGCGATTCGGATTCCCGGCGATGAATCATACACCAATATAAGCTTTGCCAGGTCATATGATCTGGGCATCACCGGCCGGCCGTGGATCCGCTTTCTGCGCATCGACGGCAACGGAACCGGTGCGGCCGGCGGTTACACCGGTTTTGATCTCGACGCCGTCGGCGCCATACGTATCCCCTTTGATTGTGATGCGAACGGCATTCCCGACGCGTGTGACCCTGACACCGACGTGGATGGCGTGGTGGACGGTTGCGATCTTTGTCCCGGCACGGTTTTGGGAGTGAGCGTTGATTCGAACGGTTGTCCGCCGTTGATCGCGTGCGATAGCGACCGCGACGGCGACGTTGACACTGCCGATATGGCCGCGTTCGAATCCCGTGCTTGCGGACCGGGCGTCCTCTGCCTCGGCGACTGCAGCAGCGTGGATTTCGACGCCGACTTTGACGTCGACCAAGCTGATTTCGCGGTCTGCCAGGCTTGCTTCAGCGGTGTGGGCGTACCCGCAGCGGCGCCCTGTCGACGTTGATCCGTGCAATTTGGACGGTGAGAGTTGTTTTCTCCGGGGGGTAGCGCGGTTCCTGGGGGCAAAGCGTGTCGCAACTGTCCGGTCCTCGCAGAGACGGGGAGCGCGTTGCGCACCGGTGAGCGTTACCTGCTTGTTACTTTGGGGCGCCTGAGCACCTTGGGCGGAACAACCGGCGTTGTGAGGCCGGGGTCGATCGGGACGGGTTGCGGCGTTGCTTTTGCCGCAGTGCGATGGTCGCAGAGCAGTCCGCGGCGGTTGTCGACGCCGTCCCAGCAATAGGTGCAGAGTTTCTCCTTGGGAAGTCCGATGGCGGCGACGAGGTCATCGAGCGTCTGATACCTGAGGGTCGTCAGGCCGAGCTGATGGCGGATCCGGTCGACCATGGCGCAATGCTTGGGGTTCTTGCAGTCGGCATATTCTCTGAGGCAGGGATGGCGGCCGTCCATCTCCTTGATGGCCTTTCTTGCGGCCAAGTCCAACTCGGACTTGGATCGCGAGAAGTTGAGAAACCTGCAGCCGAAGACCAGCGGGGGGCAAGCCGGCCGCATGTGCACCTCTGTGGCCCCGTGGTCAAACAGCGACCGAATGGTTTTGCGAAGCTGGGTGCCACGGACAATCGAATCCTCGCAGAAGAGCAGGCGCCTGCCCTTAATCAGCTCGCGGATGGGAATGAGTTTCATGCCGGCGACGAGATTGCGGGTTTGCTGGTCCGGCGGCATGAAGCTGCGCGGCCAGGTGGGCGTGTACTTGACGAACGGTCGTTGGTACGGCACGCCGGCTTCGTTGGCGTAACCGATGGCATGGCTGGTGCCCGAATCGGGTATACCGGCCACGAGGTCCACGTCGACGTTGTCGCCACGGGCCAAGGCCGCCCCGCAGCGGTAGCGGACGACCTCGACGTTGATGTTTTCGTAGCTCGACGCCGGATAGCCGTAGTAGACCCACAAGAACGAGCAAATCTGCATTTGGTCACCGGGCGGGCTCTTTTGTTCGACGCCGTCCTGTGTCACCAGGATGATCTCGCCCGGGCCCAGATACCGGTCGACTTCATAACCGAGGTTGGGCAGGGCCGTGGTCTCAAGGGTCACCGCCCAAGCTCCGGGTTTGCGGCCGATCACCAGGGGGGTTCGGCCATACTTGTCGCGGGCGGCATAGATACCTTCCCTGGTCAGCAGCAACAGCGAACATGAGCCGTCGACCGACTCCTGCACGTTTCGAATGCCATCGACGAAGGAGCTTTCCTGATTGATCAGCGTGGCTACCAGTTCCGTCGGGTTGATTTCGCCGCCGCTCATTTCCGAAAAGTGAATTCGGCGCTCGCCAAAGGCCTTGGCGGCGAGGGTGTCTGCGTTACGGACCGCGCCGACGGTGACGATGGCGTAGGCACCGAGGTGGCTGCCGATGATCAGCGGCTGATCCTCGTAATCGCTGATGACGCCGATGCCCCGATGGCCGTGCATGCGGCGGATGTCGTCCTCAAACTTGGATCGGAACTGGGCATTGGTGATATCGTGAATGAAGCGGGTGTAGCCGCTGCCGTTGGCCATTGCGAGCCCGCCTCGCTTGGTGCCCAGATGGGAGTGGTAGTCGGTCCCATAGAAAAGGTCGTGTGTGCAATCGTCACGGGAGACTGCGGCAAACAAACCACCCATGAATGGCTCCTCCTGCACGGCGCCGCTGTCAGCGGCCCATCGGGGTTCGGCGTTCAGCCCATGGTGCCCCCCGGCCGTCGCCGGGGCCTACGGGAAATGGAGTCCTGTATGCTTGCGGCGGCCCGCGCCAGCGGCCCGCATTCAGCTATTCCGCAAGGCATTAACAATTGTGACGCAAGCGCTCAGCCGCGCAAGGCTGACCGGATGGCAACGTATCTTGCCGCCGGGGGTTGTGCAAGCGTGAAAGAAGCCGGTCTTTTCCGCCGGTTGTGAGTTCCAGGCGGTCTCGTGCGATAAATCGTTGATTCTGGGGGGATTGCGGCGGCGGGGGAATGCGAAGGTTTCTTTCCGGGGCCTATCTTTGAGAACGGCGACTGCAAGGGGGCAGCCTGGTTGTGGCCCGCTGCCGTTGGGTGCCCTGCCGTTGGAGATCTCCGGCTGCTGAAAGAGCCTCGCGGCTCAGCCGGCCATCGCCGCACGAACGAAGTGGGGCATGCAGACTCTCGAGCGGCATGCTACAATGATTGGGTAACCATTTCGCCTGTTTCTACAGGAGGCACGAGCATGGCAACGACCCAATTGCGACGCGGCATGTTGATCCGGCACCAGAACCATGTTTACGAGGTCGCCGATTTCCAGGAGCGACATACCGGCAAGCAGAAGCCGACCGTCCACGTGGCCCTGCGTGACGTGCGCGACGGTCGGCCGGTGGACCGCACCCTCAACGACCTTGAACCGATCAACGAGGTAGCCCGTGCCTATCGGCAGATGCAGTATCTGTATCGTAGGGATGAGACGCGGGTATTCATGGATTGCGAAACGTTTGAGGAATATGAATTGAGCGAGGCACAGATTCGCGGGGGCAGCGAATTCCTGGTCGAGGGCCAGGAATACCGCGTCTCGTTTATCGACGGTTCACCGGCCTTCCTCGACCTGCCCGACACCATCGCGGTCAAGATCGCCATGACCGCGCCGCCCGAACACTCCGTCGGCGTCGCGTCCAACATTACCAAGGAAGCGACCCTGGAAAACGGCCTGCAAATCCGCGTGCCGTTGTTTCTCAAGACCGGCGACGTCATCCGCGTCGACACGCGAACCAAGACCTACGCGGGCAAGGAGCACGGTTAGAAGAACGCGGGCCGTCGCTGCCCTATCTACAACAGAATCATCGCCAGGAGGTAGTCCAGGGCAAACCCGACACCCACCGATACCAAACCCACAACCGGAATGAGCCAGACGGCGGCGGTCCTGCCGCTGGATGCCCGCCCGCGAGCGGTGATCGCCTTGGCCAGTGCCAGCCACCACCACAGGATCATCAAAGCCGGAATGGTCATCATCGCCAGTTGCAGGCAGAATATGACAAAATCGTCGAGAGTCGCCGAGGAATCGGCGATTTCGATGAAAATGCGCGGCAAGAAGAGCACGACCGCGCATGAGATGGGAAAGTAAGTGGAAAAGCAGGCACAAAGGGTGCGCCAGAACCGATATTCGGCCCCCCTCAGCACCGCCAAGGGTTCGACGAGGCGAGCCAGCAGCAGGGCGATGATCGCTTCACAGAAAAGCGTGCCGACGACGGGACCGACCGAAAACAGAAGAGCATATCCCGCGGCATCCGCATCGTAGCTCATGATCGCAGCGGCCATGAAGATGACGAACACGCCGGCGCCTCGCATCGCCCACCCGTACGTCGTTGCGCCGGCTTTGCAAGGCATGGGTGGTAGTTCCCTGGCCAGCCGGGCCGGGCGGGTCATGCTGTTCGTCAACACGCGGCCATGCTGGTCGGGGTTGTCTGAGCGCGTGAAGCCCAGCGGCAAGTTTGGTTCAGTGCTCCAGCGAATGAGTCTTTCACGGTTGAAGTGGTTGCCGCACTCCGGGCAGCGGTCTTGGCAGAGGCCGCGCAGGTTGTAGTCGCAATGCGGGCAGAACAGCTCGATGTCGGTAGCCGCGGGCAGGCTATCCGTGGACCGCGATGTCGATCCTGTGAAACCAAGATCGTCCATGGGCGGCGACCTCCGAGAAGAATCGTCAGGTGATTGACCTGACTTTTCAAGTCTACCGAATACGAAGGCCCGTCGCACCGATTCCCCTTATGATTGTTCGACGAACCGGGCATGAATTGCCGTCACCGTGGGACGGGCATGCCCCAATTGTCGCCGTACCGGCAAGGGATTGCCGTTCGTGCGGAGAAGAGATAGGCCAGACAACCGTATTCATGCCTGAGAAGCTGCGCGCTTGCCCGATTGCTCAGCCGGCGGCACAGGGAATCCGCGGGACGCGCCGGTGAAGCGCTGCTTGCCAAGGCTTATGGCGGCGATCGGGTCATCCGGAGGGCGCTGACTCTGCGCCTGCCTGGGAAGTTGCGGGGGCTGCCGGGGTTTTGGCGGCCGGGCCTGAGGTTGCGGTCTTCGAAGTCATCGCCGGCCGGAAATGGTCCTTGTGTTTGAGGGCGAACTGCAGCACCAGAAGGCGCCTTTCGTCCTCGTCCTTACGAAACCTCTCGCTCAGCTTGTCGAGGTTTTCGAGCTGCTCGTCGGTCATCTCGGATACCTGCTGTTTGCGTACATCGGTGTTGCGCGAAGGTCCCTTGTCGCCGAATTCCTGCATTGCTTTTTCCAGGAGCCGAGCCGTCCGCAGTGCTCCGATTTCCCGCAAGGCCGAGACCGCCAACGCGGCGTTGCGACCACAGGTACACGTGAAGTAGTCGGTGAAACCGTCGTCTCCGACGTGGTGTTCGAGGTTCATCACGTATACGAGTTTCTTTTGCGGATCCGACAGCTCGCTCAGCCTGCGTTCCTCGTTCAACTTTTCCACGAAGGCGTCGGGATCGGGAATACCCTCCCAAACGCAACGTGCGCGCATGGCCATCAGGCGGGTTTCCTTGTCTCCCCAAACGAGCGTCTGGCTGATGAGACTCTCGGTTTGCGGACAGCGATTGTGAGCCAGGATCAGCAATCCGAGGGCATATTCTCTTGAATTGGGATAGCGAGCGGCCTGGGCTCGCAACTTGCCGAGCAGGTGGATGATCTTGTCCGTGGGAACGGCAACCTTGCCCTGTTCCAGTGCCTCAAGAACAGGCTCCAGCAAACGGCTCGAGGGGTCAAGGAACTTGTCATTTGTCAGCACGCCGGCAGCCCGCGTGGCGTCGATCTTCATCAAACACTTTGGCACTTCGTGCGAGACCTCGTCGTCGGCCGAGAGGATCGCGACGAGCGGCTCGAACACTGCCGCCCCGAAGGCCTTCGAGAGGCGGTTCTCGGAAACGGCCTCGGCGATGCCCCGGGTTGCGTGGACCTGCAATTCATGGTCCTTGCCGGTCAGGACGTTCTTGACCGGCTCGGCACATTCGTCCGTGGCCATACGGCCGAGGCAGAATGCCGCCTTTCTACGAATCGCGCCCTTCGGGCTGTTCAAGAGGGTCTTCAACTCGCGAGCCGCAATCTCGGGTTCAAACTTGATGAGGAGTTCGACGATTTCGTTGACGGGGCATTGCCAGCCGCGGCTTTTTCTTCGGCCTTGGTGGAACCGAGGATCTTTCAGGGCTTTCAGCAGATGCGGAACACAGTCCTTGCCTTCGGCCAGCAGGTTCCTGTAGGCGACCGTGCACGAATCCCAATCCAGAAGGTCGTCGACCATGTCGTGAATGCGGGCGTCGGTCATTCGTTGGACTTCGCCGTTTCGGCCGCCGTCCGCCGGGTCCTCGAAGATCGTGGCCGGGCGCGGAAGCGGTCCCTCGGCGCGGGCGCCGCTGACGAGAACCTCTCCCAAGAGTAAGAGCCAGAGAAGGAATAGATGCTTCATGGTCACCTCTCCTCGCCAGAGTTCTGCCGCTTATTTGACTCTGGCGGGTGGGCGACGGTCAACCGGCGGACCGGATCGCCGCGCACAGGTCGGCCACTTGGCGGCAGGCAGCGACATCATGGACCCGGACGCATTCGACGCCGGCCAGGACACAGGCCGCCACGGCCGCCAGCGTGCCGTACAAGCGTTTGATCGGTTCGGGAATACCCAGTACCTCTCCTATAAATCGTTTGCGGGACGGGCCTATAAGTACCGGGACGCCCAAATCGCGGAACTCGCCCGCACGGCGCAGGATTTCGAGGTTATGGGTCGTGGTCTTTCCAAAGCCGATGCCCGGATCGACGACGAGTCGCTCAAGCGGGATTCCGGCGGTGGTTGCGGCGACGATACGCTCGGCCAGGAACTGGCGGATCTCGGCAACAACGTTTCGGTAGGTCGGGCATTGCTGCATGGTGGCCGGTGTGCCTTGCATGTGCATGAGGATCACCCCGACGCCGGTGGAGGCGGCCAAGGGTGCCAAGGCCTGGTCGTCGCGCAGCGCCGTGATGTCGTTGATGATGGTCGCACCGGCATCCACCGCAGCCCGGGCCACTTCGGCCAGCCGAGTGTCGACGGAGATGGACGGGCCCCGGGAGCCGAACTGCCGGGCCAATTCAGCGATCACCGGCCGGGTCCGGCGAATCTGCTCGTCTGCGGGCACAGGTTGGCTTCCGGGGCGGGTTGACTCGCCGCCAATATCGATCACGTCGGCGCCTTCTTCGGCCATTCTGACGCCCGCCTCGATGGCCTCTGAAGCGCGGGCATACCTGCCGCCGTCGCTGAATGAGTCGGGTGTGACGTTGAGCACTCCGAACACGAAGGGTCCTGCCCCGCGAACGAGCGGTCTGCCTTTGATGTGGAGCACCTGCTGGGACATCATGGGGCACATTATAGACGGGGAATCGCTCCTGGGCATACGGATGTCAGCTTCACAAGAGCACCCGATGAAGCCGCTCGTAGAGTGCGATAAAATGCCTTGAATAAAGGAGTTATAGTTGATCGCTCCTATTGTTCTGGTTGGCGGTAACCCTCGTGTGAATTTGCAGGCGTCAAAAAACCGAAAATTTTCCTAACCAAACGCTTGCCTAACTTACGATGCGTTGTATACTGTCATCGTCATTGGCGAATCGAGGTACTTTTTCAGGACGCACGAATCATGACCCAGAGCACAACGACTGCAACAGGTGGCAACCGGGAGCAGGCCCTGGCCCGGGCCCTGCAACAGATCGAGAAGAGCTTCGGCAAGGGCGCGATCATGAAGCTCGACCAGCACGAAACGACGGTCCATGACGGTATCAGCACTGGCACGCTGTCGCTGGATCTGGCGCTGGGCGGATATGGGATTCCGCGCGGTCGCGTTGTGGAGCTATTCGGACCGGAGTCGTGCGGCAAAACCACTCTGGCTCTGCACGTTGCCGCCAGCGCGCAGCGGGCCGGGGGTGTGGCGGCGGTCATCGATGCTGAGCATGCCCTGGATCCGACGTGGGCCAAGCGATGCGGCGTGAAGCTTGAGGAGCTGCTGGTCAGCCAGCCGGATACGGGAGAGCAGGCCATGGAAATCGTCGAGATGCTCGTTCGCTCGAACGCGGTAGACTGTATCGTTGTTGACTCCGTGGCCGCACTGGTGCCCAAGGCGGAATTGGAGGGTGAAATAGGGCAGTCGCATGTCGGTTTGCAGGCGCGGCTGATGAGCCAGGCGCTGCGCAAGCTCACCGGGATCATCTCCAAGAGCAAGTGCGTGGTGATCTTCATCAACCAGCTTCGCGAGAAGATCGGCGTCATGTTCGGCAACCCCGAGACGACGCCGGGCGGACGGGCACTCAAGTTCTATTCGTCGATCCGGCTGGACATGCGCAAGATCACGACGCTGAAGGAGGGCGAGACGGCCATCGGCAACCGGGTGAGGGCCAAGGTCGTCAAGAACAAGGTCGCCGCGCCGTTTCAGTCAGCGGAGTTTGACATCATGTTCAATTCGGGCATCAGCAGCGAAGGCGACCTGATCGACCTGGCCATCGCTGAAGGCCTGATCGAGAAAACCGGCGCGTGGATCAGCTATGGACAGGTTCGTTTGGGCCAGGGTCGCGAAAACGCGAAGCAGTTTATCCAGGAGAATCCGGACCTGGCCAACGAGATCCGCGAGAAGATACTTGCGCGGCGGCGGCCGGCCGCGACTCCCGCCTCCGGTGACGGCAAGGTTCCTTCTGAAACCTCGAAGGCAACGGCTGTCACCAAGGAGGATCCCGCGGCGAAGGACAGGGGCAAGGCTAAGCCAAAGTTTCCGCCGCCCAAAGGCAAGCGTTGAATGATGGTGACGTGACGCGACGGCAGGGATTCGGTGGGCGATCGCGTAGGGCACGGGCGGGTGCGGCTCTGGCACCGGCCCCGTGCGTCCTTGATGGGAACGGGACGGGCTTGTTTCCCGAGGATTCATCATCCCCAAGGGCAGATGAGTACCTGGAAGGAAACCGGGACGCAAGCCTGTCCCGTTCCTTTTATTCTGTCAATCGGTACCGCGGGTCGCGGTACTGTGGGCGGCTCCTTCACAGGCTCGAGCGCTCGCCACGGCGAAGCCGGTAAGCGGGGGGCCCCGGACCGACTCCCACAAGCGGGACAAGGGCAAGGCAGGAGCGCGAAGCGGCATCGCTACGGGGGGACTGGTCCTTTCCTGTTTCGCCAAGGCTGCACAGGGCGGGTGCGGTCGCGGTTTTGAAAGAGCCCCCTGGAGGAACCATGGACCAGCCGCACCGAATTGGCCGCGGACCCGGTTCCCGCTCGACACTGCTGCCTGCTGGTTATCGCAACCAACATGTGACAGGTATTGACCTTTCGAGAACAAGATGCTGGCGGTAGAATGCGAACCCGTCGGGCGGCGGGCGTCAGGTCGCCCAAGTTCAAGGGGAGCAACATTCAGCGATTGGAGAACGCGCCATGTCATCTATGTTTGGACTGGTTGTTTCTGCGCGCCATGTCTTGGTATCAGCAGTGACCCATGTGCTGCTTGCCGGCCTGCTTTTGTCCGCAACACCCCGGGCTGAGGCACAGGATGCGGCCGCCCGTTTGACACAAACATCAGCAATCTCGAAGCTGCCTGAGATTCAGCGGTTGGGCGATGACACCACGGCCTATGTGTTTCGAATGGGCTGGGAGGAACTGAAACCCCAACTGGCCGGCACCCAGGCCCTGGAGGCCATCGAGGACCCGCAGATACAAGCCTTCTTCAAGGCATTCAAGACTGCCGGCGAGCGGTCGCATCCGGCGTCTCCTTTCTTTCAGTTTCTGCTGTCGGCGTTGCACGACCGACTCGTGATGGTCACGCGGCCGATACCGGGGGGCGAGACCCAGTCGAGTGAAGAAGAGGAGGAGCAAGGAAAAACGGCCAAACCCGGAACCCAGAACTTCGCGATCATCACTCCCGGCCCGCAGGGCAAGGCGGCGTTCGGGGAACTCTATGGCAAAGCAATCGGGGCGCTCAAGGAGGCGGCCGAGGCGGAATTGGAAAAGGAGAAGATCGGATCCCTGACCTTCGACGTGTTGGAGAAGACCGGCACGGGCCTGCACACCGCCTGGAACAACGAACAATGCTACTGGGCCGTGGGGGCGGGCGCGGCCCGATGGGCGGCGGAATCGTCCGCTCCGGCACGCTCGCTCGATCGTTCCGAGCTGTTTCAGACATCGATCGGACCGCTCTTCAAGGGGCAACAACGGCAACCGATCGCGATGTACTACTATGACCTACGGCCTTGGTGGCGCAAGGTCGACGGCATGGATCATCAGGGGATGTGGAAGCAGGTGTCGTGGCACAGCCTGGACGCCGTGGCCGGTGCAACCTTCATTGAGAAGGATCACTATCGCAACCGGCATTACTGGCGGATCGGCCCGGAGCGATACGGGCTCTTTAAGGACAGCCGCACGGCCCGCATCAACGAGGCCTGGCTCAAACGTGTACCGGCGGACTCCAGTGGGTTTACCACCGGTGTCTACGACGCCTGCAGCCTCATGGCGTTCCTTCCCACGATCTTCATGCACCTGTTTGGTGCTGATGAGAAGAGCATCATGCAGGCGCCGATGTTCGAGATGCCGTTTCAGCCCGTGCTCAAGGAACTCGGGCCGCGGTACCTGATCTACCGCATGCCGGGGCGCTACGGCAGCTTTCCGATAGCCGACGTGTTCCCGCTGAGCAATGCGGTTGTCATTTCGGAGGTTCGCGATGCAGCGGCATTCAAGGAAGCCTTGCAGACCTTCGCGATTGGGCCGGTGCAACCTCACACCTCGACTGTTCTCGGCCGAACAGTCATCAGCATCAACGTGATGTATTTCACGATTTACTTCGCGGTGTTCGACAACGAGGTGCTGATCACGATGAACCCGCAACTGCTCAAGGACGCGATCGAGGCTGCCGAACGGCCGGGGCCATCGGTGATTGAGACCGCCGCATACAAGGAAGCAGTGCGGGGTGTCTCGCCCGACGCGTGTTTCCTGCTGTACATGCCGCCAGGCGGGTTTTCGCGGGGCATCTACGACCATTACATTCCGATGCTTCAACAGACGATTGCTTTGGCCGGGGCGTTTCGCGGATTCGATTCCAAGCAGAAGCCCGCTTCCACGCTCGATCCGATCGTGTTCCCCAGGGGGTCTGATATCGCCCGCCATGCCAGGCAGGCGACGATACTGAGCGCCGTCGATGATGGCGAAGGGGTCTTGTTCGACGGTACTGCTCCCATTCTGACCACTCCCTACTTGGGCCTACGTGCATGCGTTGAACAGGTTGCTTCCGATCGAGGGCGAGTATCCACCTTTGATGCTGGCGGTTGTGCCGTTCATTGGCGTACCTGATTGACTGGCGGCCTGATCCCCTGCGACACCGCTGGAAAACGCAGGACCGGCCTCGTATTGTACGAATGCGGATGTTGCCTGGTGGGTTTGGCCACGGGTGAGGCTCGGCCGCCCTGGAGGACGGGCAACAGCGTTCTGAGCGGTCATGCGGATTGTGTTGATCCACAGCGGCGGGTTGGATTCGACGGTGTTGCTGTACAAGCTGCGCGCCGAAGGTCATGAAGTGCGCTGCCTGGGAGTCGACTACGGGCAGCGACACCGGCGGGAACTCGACGCGGGGCAGGCCATCTGTCGCGATGTGGGCGTCGAATACCGCGTTGCCGACCTGAGGGGTTTGCGGTCGCTGCTGGCCGGAAGTGCCCTGACTGACTCGATCCCGGTCCCCAGCGGCCATTACACCGACGAGACGATGAAGGCCACCATCGTGCCGAACCGCAACATGATCATGCTTTCAGTGGCGATCGGGTGGGCGGTGAGCCTGAGGTACGACGCCGTTGCTTACGCGGCCCACGCGGGCGACCACACCATCTACCCTGATTGCCGGCCGGTTTTTGTGGAGGCGGTTCGCAGCGTTGCTCGGTTGTGCGACTGGCGGCCGATCGAGTTGCTGGCGCCGTTCGTAGGCAAGAGCAAAGCCGATATTGTCCGTATTGGGGCGGAGCTCGGCGTGCCCTTCGAGCGGACATGGTCGTGCTACAGGGGCGGAGAGCTTCACTGTGGCACCTGCGGGACATGCGTGGAACGGCGGGAAGCGTTCCAGAAAGCCGGTATTGCAGATCGGACGGTGTATCGCGGACAATAGGTTAGCCGGGTTTGGGCGACCGGCAGGAGCACGAGGATGGACGGACTGCACCATCTGGGGAAACCGTCGAACCAGCCGACGGAGAAGGTGGACCTGATCGAATGGTCCGGCCAGCCGATGACCGTGCGCCTGGAGTGCTCGGAGTTCACGTCGCTGTGCCCGGTGACCGGTCAGCCGGACTTCGGGCAAATCATCATCGAGTATGTACCCGGGCGATTTCTGGTCGAGACCAAGTCGCTCAAGCTATACCTGTGGAAGTATCGCAGCGAGCCGGGGTTCAACGAGAGCCTGGTTGACAGGATCGCCTCCGACCTCTTCGAGCAGATCCGGCCGTTGTGGCTGCGGGTGAGGGGGCAATTCAACCCCCGCGGCGGCATCCGCGTCACCGCCACCGCCGAGCGAGGAGACAACCGGCACCGACCGTCATGACCACGATCGTTCGCACCATTCAATTCAGCGCCGGTCACCGCCTGCGGCAACATGAGGGCAAGTGCGCCCATGTTCACGGGCACAACTACACGGTCGAGTTCCACGCCACTGCCGAGCAGCTCGACAGCCTCGGCCGGGTGATGGACTTCAGCGTACTAAGAGATCGACTCGGCGGCTGGATCGACCAACATTGGGACCACGGGTTCATCTGTAGCAAAGACGACCGGGAGGTGCTTGATGCGATGGCTCTGGTCTCGGGGCAGAAGCTCTTTGTGATGGAGGTCAACCCGACGGCGGAGAACCTGGCCCGGTACTTGCTGGACGTCGTCGGGCCGGAGCAACTCGCGGGCACGGGTGTTCGGTTGGTGCGGGTCGTTCTTGCCGAGACCGAAAACTGCCGGGCGGAGGTGAGTATCTGAGGGTTCGGGGTTCAGGTTTGAGGTTGGAGGGGAAGGGGGGGTGGAGCCGCGAAGGCGGCGGAGACTTGCCGAAATCGTCTGCCGCTTCGTACCTGCCATATCCATGGATA
>DAOOIV010000122.1 GCA_035384605.1 Phycisphaerae bacterium | reverse complement strand
TTGCGGGTTTAAGCGCGCTTGGCCTGCAACCCGCAAAAAGGCGGTCCGCCTTGGGCATCTGTAAGGATTGCGCTCTGGCTGAATTGCGGATAACTTCGGGCATAGTGGTTATGAGGCCTTGCGCTTTCTAGAGGTTTTTCCTTTTTCAGGAGCTGCAACATGGACGTTGGAGCTGCGCGTGGCCTGCTGCGCTTTTTTGATGAGTTGGAGGATCCCCGGATGGAGCGGCTTGCGGGAGGATCGCCTGACCCGGGTCCTATGCCAGGGGATTGAGATGCGATTGCCCCACCGGCTGCCCCGAGCCGACCGCATCACGTCCTGCACCCGGCTCTTAAGGCCGGCAAAACGCGATAACGCTGAACGGCCGACCTCAAGGGGCGGCAAAGAGGTGTCCGGCCCCGCAGCCCGATCAAACATGCGGAAATCACAGAAGTCGGCTTGACACCCCCGACGCAGCCGTCCTACAGTGCGGCTAGATCGTTCCTTGCACGAAATGAGCAGCACATGGCCAAGCGGTTCTTCCTGATAGACGGTCTCTCGCAGATATTTCGCTGCTACTATGCCCCTTTCCAGAATCTGAGCAGCCCGGCCGGAGAGCCAACCAAGGCCACGTACGTGTTCTCGAACATGCTGCTCCAACTCCTCCGGGAGCAGAAGCCCGACTACCTCGCAATGGTCATGGAAGGCGGAGACGAGAAGGACGTGTTCCGCAAGGAACTCGACCCCCAGTACAAGGCCAACCGGGAACCTCCGCCCGAGGATCTGGCCCCGCAGATTGAACGCATCCTGCAAATCGTGCGATCCCAGGGAATTCCGGTGCTCAGCGTCCCTGGGTTCGAGGCCGACGATCTGTTGGCCACGCTCGCCCATCGGCTTTCAGGGGAGGATCTGGAAGTCATTATTGTGAGTCGTGACAAGGACTTGGATCAGATCGTGAACGAGCGCATTCGCCTCTACGATCCGATGAAGAATGAGTTCCTTGGACCGCGGGAGATCGAGACCCAGAAGGGCTACCGGCCGGAGCAGGCCGTCGAGGTTCAGACTCTGGTTGGTGACAGCACGGACAATATCCGGGGAGTTCGCGGGATCGGTCCCAAGAAGGCCGCTGCCCTCATCGCCAAATACGGCACCGCGAAGGCGGTCATCGAGCACGCCGATGAACTCACTCCGGCAATGAAGAAGAACGTCCTCGAGTTTGCCGACCGCCTTGACACCACCCGGCAATTGGTGACCCTCAGACGCGATGTCCCTCTGAATCTTGATCTGGAGAGTTGCCGGTTCCAGGGCATCAAGCCCGCCGTTTTGAAGCAGGTTTTCGCCGAGCTGGGCTTCCGCCGTCTCACCGACCTGATGGCCGCCGAGGCGGGTCCGCCCCAGACACCCCAATCCCCTGCCCCCCGTGCCGCCACCCGGCCCGACTCAGCAGCACAAGCACAACTGAGCCTGTTCGGCGACGAAGACTCCGGAACGATCCCACCCCCTCCGCAGCTCAAGCCAAGCCTGCCCCAGGAACGACCGAGCGGCCGCGACTACCGCTTGATCGATGACCAGAACCAGTTCCGCGATTTCCTTACTCGATTGCGAGAACAGCCCGTCTTCGCCGTCGACACCGAGACGACGAGCCTCAGCCCGGTTGATGCCCAACTCGCGGGTCTCAGTTTTTCATGGCAGGCCAACACCGGCTACTACCTGCCTCTCCGAGGCGTCGGGCGATGTCTGCCCGTCGAGCCCACGCTCGAGGCCCTCCGGCCGATCTTGGCGGACCCGAACGTGAGGAAAATCGGCCAGAACATCAAATACGACCTCGTGGTCCTCAAGCACCACGGCGTCGAGGTCGCCGGCGTTGCGTTCGACACCATGATCGCCAGTTTCGTGCTCGACTCGACGCGGCGTTCGCACGGCATGGACGCCCTGGCCCGCGAGCTGCTCGGCTTCGACCCGATTCCCATCAGCGACCTGATCGGCAAAGGCAGCAAACAGATCCGCTTTGACCAGGTGGACACGGCGACTGCCTGCGAGTACTCGGCCGAGGATGCCGACGTCACCTGGCAGCTTTATGAGGTCTTGAGCAAGCAGCTTGCAGGCAGCCCCTCTGAGCCGTTGTTCCGCGACACCGAGATGCCGCTGGTGACGGTACTGGCCGATATGGAGGCCGAAGGAATCCGGCTTGATACGTCCATCCTCGAGCAGATGAGTCGCGACCTGTCGAACCGGCTGGAAGAGCTGAAACGACAGATATTCGAACAGGTCGGCCACCCGTTCAATGTCGACTCGCCCAGGCAACTGGCAACCGTGCTGTTCGACGAGCTGAAGCTGCCAGTGGTGCGAAACACCAAGACCGGTCGCAGCACCGACGCGGAAACGCTCGAAGCGCTTGCCTGGCAACATCCCGTTGCCCAGCTCATCAGAGAGTATCGCGAGCTGGGCAAACTCAAAAACACCTACGTCGATACGCTGCCTGAGATGGTCAGCAGCCGCACCGGCCGCATCCATGCCAGCTTCAACCAGACGGCGGCCGTGACCGGACGTCTCTCATCGAGCGATCCCAATCTGCAGAACATCCCCATTCGCACGGAGATCGGACGGCAGATCCGCAAGGCATTCGTGCCCAGCGACGCCGACCACGTGCTGCTTACCGCCGATTATTCGCAGATCGAGCTTCGGGTCCTCGCTCACTTCTGCGGCGACCAGGCCCTCCGGACTGCGTTCATCGAGGACCGCGACATTCACCAGTTTGTCGCCGCCCAGGTTTTCGGCGTGCCACTCGACCAGGTCACCAGGCAACAGCGAAGCCGGGCCAAGGCGGTCAACTTCGGCATCATCTACGGCCAGGGAGCTTACGGGCTTTCGCGAACCACCGGCATGAGCGTCACCGAGGCTCAGTCGTTCATCAACATGTACTTCATGCGATATCCCGGCATCCGCATGTTCATCGACAAGACGGTCGCCGAGACCCGAAAACGCGGCTATGTCGAGACAATCCTCGGCCGGCGGCGACAGGTGCCCGAGATCAACTCGCGAAACAAGGGCATGCGCTCTCTCGGCGAGCGCGTGGCCGTCAACACCGTCATCCAGGGTTCGGCCGCCGACCTGATCAAACGGGCGATGATCGGCATCCATCAGCGAATCCGTTCCGAACAACGCCCCTCTAGGATGCTCATCCAGGTCCACGACGAACTCGTGTTCGACGTGCCGCGCTCGGCCGTCGAGGCGGAGGCCGAGTTCATCCGCACCGAGATGTGCACCGCCCTGCCGCTCAAGGTGCCGATCAAGGTGGACATCAACTGGGGCGACAACTGGCTGGAAGGCAAGTAGCACCGCAAGCGCATGCCAGGCAAGGTTTCTTGCCGGCCGTGTCACACCATCGGGACGGATGTCCTGCCTGACTGACACCTCGCCGGCTCCACACCCCTCGCCATCCGCGAGCTGCATGAATTGAGCATCGCCTCGAACATGAAATGCTTGTGTCCCAGCCGGCGTTCAGCTACATGTAGAGACTGGGAGGACATCAAATGAGTATCAGCCGGCGCGACTTGTTGAAGGCCTCTGCCGCGGTGCTGGCCGCCCCAGGGCTTGCCGGCAGGGCCGTGGCTCAGCTTCAGCAGGTGCTGGCCGGCAAGTCGCATCCGCCG
Source organism: Phycisphaerae bacterium (assembly GCA_035384605.1). Taxonomy (NCBI): domain Bacteria; kingdom Pseudomonadati; phylum Planctomycetota; class Phycisphaerae; species Phycisphaerae bacterium. The sequence continues at coordinate 11,349 of DAOOIV010000122.1, read as the reverse complement.
GTCATCTGGCTGCAAGGCCAGGGTTGCAGCGGTTGCTCCACCTCGCTGCTCAACAGCATTTATTACACGACCGCCGACGACCTGCTGCAGAACGTGATCGATCTGGAGTACCACCCCACCCTGTCGGCGGCGGCGGGCGAACTGACGGTGTCGGCTGCCGAGAAGCGACGCGGTCTGGGCGGCTACATTCTCGTGATTGAAGGGGCCATCCCGACGGGTGCGGCGGGCAGGTTCTGCACCGTATGGGAAGGCAAGACCATGCAGCAGGCCCTGGTCGACTTCGCACCCGGGGCTCGGTTCATCCTTGCCGTCGGAAGCTGCGCTGCGTTCGGCGGTCTGGTCTCAGCCAACACCAACCCGACGGAGGCCAAGAGCGTCCGCGGTATCCTGGGTGACGACGCTCGGATTATCAACATCCCCGGCTGCCCGTCGCACCCCGACTGGATCGTGGGCACCATCGCCCATCTGCTCAAACACAACCAGGCCCCGCCGTTGGATGCCAACCGCCGGCCGATGGTGTACTTCGAGAATCGAATCCACGATTACTGCGAGAGGCGCTGCAAGAACGGCGACGAGTGCATGGCCGGCTCACTGGGCAGCGACGGCTGCCTGATCAATCTCGGTTGCCGGGGCGAGTCGACCTATGCCGACTGCTACCTGCGTAAGTGGAACACCGGCCGGCCGGGGCGCTTTGGTGTGAACTGGTGTATCGGCTCAGGCGGCCCCTGTCTCGGATGCGTCAATCCGGGGTTTCCGGGCATGAGTTCTTTCTTCGACTCCGGTGAATGAAGAGCAGGCTGACGAAGGGCGGACCTATGCCGACGACGGTCAAGATAGACCCCATCACCCGGATCGAAGGTCACATGGCAGTCGAGCTGACCGTCGACACGGTCAATGGCGTCCAGCAGGTGGTCGACGCCCGCAGCAGCGGGACGATGTTCCGCGGGTTCGAGACCCTGCTGATCGGCCGCGACCCGCGCGACGCAACGCCCTACACGCAGCGCATCTGCGGTGTCTGTCCGATCGGGCACGGCATGGCCTCGGCGATGGCCCTGGAAGACGCCTGCGGCATCAAGCCGCCGCACAACGGCCGTATCTTGCGCAACCTCGTCCTGGGCACCGACTTCCTGCACTCGCACATCCTGCACTTCTATCACCTGGCAGCCCTGGACTACATCAACACAACCGGCATCCTGGACAAGCCGCCGTGGAGCCCAGGTTACACCGCTGCTGACATGATCGACGGTGCAACCGCGCGGACCTTGGTCGAACACTACATCACCGCGCTGGCGATGCGCCGCAAAGCTCATCAGATGGGCGCCATCTTCGGCGGACGAATGCCCTGTGCGGCCAGCTTCGTGGTCGGCGGAGCGACCGACGTGGTCACCAACGACAAGATCAGCGCGTTTCGCTCTCTGCTCGCCGAAGTCCGTGTGTTCGTCGAAAGCGCGCTCGTGCCGGACGCCCGGACATTGGGCACTCTGTTCCCCGCTTACTTCCAGATTGGTACCGGCTGCGGAAATCTGCTCGCCTGCGGCGGTTTCGATCTGGATAACAGTGGTTCTGCCAGACTGCTGCCCAGCGGCCGCTACACCAATGGAGAGTTACACTCGTTCGCCGAATCGGACATCACAGAATCAGTCAAACACTCGTGGTACACGCCTGATTGCGGCACTCTCAATCCGGCCTCGGGCAACACGGCGCCGGACGCAGACAAGCCGGGTGCCTATTCGTGGATCAAGTCGCCTCGCTACCAGAATATCGTCCACGAACTCGGCCCGCTCGCCCGGATGTGGATCAGCGGCCGCTATCGTCGCGGCATCTCGGTGATGGATCGGCTGATCGCCCGGACACTTGAGACCAAGCAGGTCGCCGACGCGATGGATGTGTGGCTCAGTCAGTTGATTCCGGGCGAGACTGCCTGTGTCCAGAAGCCCGTGCCCGCCTCTGCCGGCGGCGTCGGCCTGACCGAGGCCCCGCGGGGAGCACTGGGTCACTGGATCCGCATCGAAGACCGCAAGATCGCCCGCTACCAGGTCATTACCCCAACGGCCTGGAACGCCTCACCTCGCGATGACGCCAATCAGCCCGGCCCGATCGAGCAAGCCCTCATCGGCACCCCCATCGCCGATACCTCACGGCCGATCGAAGCCCTGCGCGTGATCCACTCCTTCGACCCGTGCCTGGCCTGTTCAGTGCACCTCGTCCGGCCGAAACAAGGTGCCACACAAGCCGGCCTCAGAGCGGTTGCCCTGTAACTGGTGCTGTCCACGATAGGTTGGCTCCGCACCGACAGACAAGCCACCAGCGGTACCCCGCAGGCAAGCCGATCGTGGCACCCCTGGAACAGGCCGCCACTGCCGCTCGGCAAAAACGGACAAGTCTGATACTCTCTATACCCGACGGCCGGGCCGGCCGCTGCCGAACGCGTTCGCTTTCAGGAGGCCCATACTCATGAGGATACTGGGCGGCATCATTCGTTACCTGCTGAACATCAACACTGTCTGGGGCCTGATGATCCTGGCGGCATTCGGGTTGTGTGTGGCGCAGCACTACCTGCCGACAACCACGGTTATCCCGGCCGATGCGGTCCGACACGGGCTCAACATGCTGACCGTGCGTATCAAGGATTCCGGTGACCGCGCGGCATCGTTCGATTTCCGACTCTGGCTTGGACCCGAAGGTCTTGACCTGCCTGCCGACGCGAAGGCTAAGGACCAGGGCCGGCCGTGGCTTATCTCGGCCAGACAGGTCCAGGGCGGCCATCTGCTCAAGTGGGACAGCGACGATTCCGGCAAGTATGAGGTGGTGGTCAACGACAGGTCCGTCGGGCGCGGCTCGCTGGTGACGCTTCAGTCCATGACCGATGCCGCCTTCGACTATGCCCAGAGAGGTTTCGAGATCTGCCTGGGGTTGGTCGCGGCGATGGTGCTATTCCTCGGCTTGATGAAGGTCGGCGAGGATGCAGGCATCGTGCAGCTTGTCGCACACGTCTTTCACCCGATCATCCGGCTCCTGTTCCCGCAGGTGCCCCGCGACCACCCGGCCAACGGGGCCATCCTGATGAACATGACCACCACCATCCTCGGCCTGGGCAACGCCGCCACGCCGTTCGGCCTCAAGGCAATGGAGCAACTCCAGGAACTCAACCCGCACAAGGGCGTGGCCAGCGACTCGCAGGTCATGCTCCTGGCCTACAACACGGCCGGCTTCGCCCTCCTGCCGACCACGCTCTTGGCCCTGCGCAAGTCCGCCGGGTGCAGCGACCCATTCGAGATCATCGGCACCTGCATGATCGCCGGGGCCACATCGACGATCGTGGCCATCCTGGGAGCCCGGCTGCTCGGGCGGCTCCCCATGTTCTCGCTCAACGCGGCCCTGGCCGAGGCCCAACGCGAGGGGATTGAGCCACAGACCGATGCGGCGGTCGCCAAGAGCGGAAAGGAGCAACCGTCATGATGACCTTCAAGCTCATTCTCAACCAGATCTCGATGTTCACCATCCCGGTGATCTTTCTGCTCATCATCGGTTACGCGATGATCAAGCGGGCAAAAGTCTATGAGTCCTTCGTCACCGGCGGGAAGGAAGGCTTCGACGTCTTCATCCGGATCCTGCCCTACCTCGTGGCTATCTTCGTGGCCATCGGCACGTTCCGTGTCTCCGGCGGCCTCGAGTTTCTGTCCGAGTGTCTTGCTCCGCTCACCCTAAAGATCGGCATGCCGCCCGAGGTGCTGCCCGTGGCCCTGATGCGGCCGCTGTCCGGCTCCGGCTCGCTCGGACTGGCCGCCGAGGTCATTCAGGCCAAGCCGGATTCCTTCGAGTCGCAACTCGCCTCAACGGTCTTTGGCAGCACGGACACGACTTTCTACGTCATCGCGGTATACTTCGGCTCCGTCGGAATCCGCAAGATCCGCCACGCGATGATCGCCGGCCTGCTGGCCGACGCCGCCGGAGTTCTGATGGCAATCTGGATCTGTAGCATGATCTTCAAGTAAATACCGAGAGAGGACAGAAATGAGAACATGCCATCCATACCGGTTTGGGCTGGCCGGCCTCTTGTTGATCCTGACTGGCTGCTCCAGCCCCCGGATCGCCCATGATCCGAAACTGGCCGCTCGGCTCGATCCGGTACTCGATCGATATGCGGACAAGGGTGTGGTCATCCATGCCCGGGTGCTCGAACTGCCCAGTCGGTGCGAGATCTACGCCCGCCGGATCGATAAGCCCTGCACGCCCGCGAGCAACTTCAAGCTGCTGACCAGCGCCGCCGGGCTGGACATGTTCGGGGCCGACTACAAGGTCAAGACATACCTGGCGATGGACGGCGACGACCTCTGGCTGATCGGCACGGGCGACCCCGCTTGCGGCGACCCGCGATTGGCCAAGGCCGCCGGCCGCACACCCGTTTCCATGCTCCAAGACTGGGTCACGGCGATTGAGCAGCGCGGGATCCGCAGGATCAAAGGCGACATCGTATATGACGACTCCGCGTTCGAGGAGTCTCCCAAGGTCCACCCGACTTGGCCCAAGCATTGGCTGCTTCACTGGTATGCCGCTCCGACCGCCGGCCTGAACTTCAACGATAACAGCGTGGATATCACCATTTACCCCACTCAGCCCGGCAAGCCGCCCCGATATGAAGTCATGCCGCCGGCCCAGTGCGTCAAAGTCATCAACGAGTGCATGACCGCTGACAAAAACGCTCCGACCATCGCCAAGCTCAAGGAGGGCAACATCTACAAGATCGGCGGCACCTGCTCGGAAATGACCGAACTCAAGAGCAAGCCGGTCGATGATCCCGGAGCGTTCTTCGCAGACGCCCTGCGTACGCAACTGGCGGCCAGGGGCATCACCGTCGACGGCCGCATCCGAAAGGCCGACAAACCATTGGGCGGCGCGATCCCCCCGCCTTGCGACAAGATCATCGCCGTCCACGAAACGAAAATGTCCGACATCCTGTCTCGGATCAATAAGAACAGCCAAAACCTCTTCGCCGAGTGCTTGTGCAAAATGACCGGCCAGGCATACGAGGCCAAGCATGGGCGGCGCGTGCCCGGCTCCTGGGAAAACGGCGGGCGGGCTCTCCGCGCCTTCCTGAGAAAGAACGGCATCGACGACCGCCGACTTGTACCAATCGACGGCTCAGGCCTCAGCCCGCAGAACCGCCTCACCACCCGGATGCTGACCGACCTTCTGGCAGTGATGTACGCACGACCGGATCGTGAAGACTACATGGCCAGCCTCACCATCTGCGGCGTGGACGGCTCGCTCAAGGACCGCATGACCGACCTCAAAGGCCGCGTCCTGGGCAAGACCGGCTACATCGGCGGCGTGTCCTCAACCAGCGGCTACATCAAAACCAACGCCGGCAAATGGCTGGCATTCTCGTTCGTCTACAACGAGATCCCCGAACGAAGCGACGACGACTCGGACGTCAAGCCGTTCACCAAGCTGCAGGACGAGGCCTGCGACATTTTGGCAAGTTGGCCGAACATAAGCGCAACTCCCACAAGCAATTGCGCTGATCCCGCCGAGACCGCAACCTCAACGGCTCAGCCAGATGTGGTTGTGCCCAACGCCCGATAAAAAGCGGAACGGCCGCCGCCTCAATGATGCCTGCTTGACTGCATACACGCGTATGCGCATAATGTAGGCATGAAACGCAAGAACCGCCAGTACACACTGCGAGATATCCCGCCGGCGCTGGATCGCGCCCTCCGTGAGAGGGCCAGGCAAGAAGGCAAAAGCCTCAACCAGGTTGCCCGCGAGGCCCTGAAGCGAGGAGTCGGTCTTCCCGAGGAAAACCAGCTTGCAGATGATCTCGATTGCCTCGCAGGCACTTGGCAGGACGATCCGGCTTTCGACGAAGCAATCAGGCAACAAGATACGGTAGATCCGGAAACATGGCGCTGAGAATCGCCATCGACGTCAATCGGTATGTGGACTTTGCCCGAGGCATCGATGAGGCGGTTGCGTGCGTACGTCGAGCGGGCCAGATCTACCTGCCGTTTGTTGTCCTGGCCGAGTTGCGGGCCGGCTTCCGCGCCGGCCAGCGAGCCAAGGCCAACGAAGCCGTCCTCTCTCGTTTCCTGCAGTCTGATCGTGTGACGGTGCTCTTGCCCGATGAGCAGACCACCCATGTCTATGCGGAGGTGTTCACGCAACTCCGTGTCGCCGGAACGCCCATACCGACCAACGATCTTTGGATAGCCGCCCTGGTCATCCAGCATGACCTGGTGTTGTTCAGCCGTGATCGCCATTTCGACGTCCTGCCGCAGATCGCGCGGATTTGAAGCCGCAACATAAACCCGCTCAGCAAGGCATAACCCTGGCACACGCAGTCTATTCCACCGTCACAACTGGTGCGCATTTCACATGCATGCTTCTGCCGGGACATTGTGCGCTTGGGTTGCGGCCGCCAAGAGACGCTCCACCTTTGCCATGCGCCCTGCTTCCCGCTCCGTTCCCGCCCGCCTCGCCGGAACACCCTGCGTGTTATGCCCCGCAACCAACGCGGCGGAGATCCCGCGCGCCGACCACACTATACGACGGCCTTCAATTGAATTGATCTCACGGCGCGCCCAGGAGGCAACCGATGATCCCAATAACCCCGGCAGTCTTTTTGTCAACGATATCCAAACTCATGCCAAAAAAGATCTTGCAACCAACCGTCGTCTCCGCCACCATGCCCCTTGCCCCTCGACAAAACCGCCTGCGCCAAACAAACCCAAGTTTCATCCATGCTTTAATCATCCGTCTCAACCCATGCCCGGCCGGCCCATCCGATTGTTCTCCCAAGATCGATCTCCACGCCGACAGTGCCGTACTCCGACCACGACCGCGCCTTGGTGCCTCGACGCCCATCCCGCAACCCCCCCGGCATCAAACCGTCGCCGCACCCATACAGCCATGGGTCCTACCTGCTCTGAAACACTGCACAACAGGACATTCGCGCCATTCATGTTCGCAGACAACATCAACGAGGGGCCGCCGGACCGACGACCGATCAGGTCTCAGATACCCTGAACGCCCTGTCCTCTACATGCGGCTGCTCCACGGCGGCCGCCACCTACGGCTTATGATCCCCGTGCTCAGCCGGCGCGAAGAGCTTCACGGCATTCCCGGTACTGGCGGCAGCGAGAGTCTCAAATGTCTCGCCGCGAAGTTGCGCGGCAAAGCGAACAGTGTAGGCAACGTAGGCCGGCTCATTGGGCCGTCTGTTGCGCACCGGCTCGGGCGAAAGATAGGGGGCATCGGTTTCAAAAAGAATCTGGTCGATCGGTGTTTCGGCACAGGCCGCCTGGGCCTGCCGGGCCTTCTTGAATGTCAGGATTCCGCTGAACGACACCCGCCAGCCGCGCGACCGCAGGTCCGCTGCTTCCTCCGGTCCGCCGCCGAAACAGTGAAACACAACGGGCTTGCCCCGGTAACCGTGCTTTTCGAGCAGCCGCACGACGTCGTCGTGTGCTTCCCTGCAGTGAATGACCAGCGGCAGGCCGGTGTCCCAGGCCAGTTCGAGTTGCCTTTCAAAAACCAACTGCTGCACCTGACGCGGGCTGAAATCATAGTGGTAGTCCAGCCCCATCTCGCCCGCTGCGACCACGCCCGGCCGTCGCCACACGCCTGCCAGGCGATCGAGATCGTCAGCACCGACCTTGCCTGCCTCGTGAGGATGAACCGAAGCGGCGACCCAGACGCCCGGAAAATCGCTTCGCATCGCCGACGCCGTTTCCCATTCGTCCGGGACACAGGCCACGGTGATCATCCGCGTGACCCCCGCGGCCGCGGCATCCGCAACGACCTGCTCGCGGCGGGGGTACAGGTCATCGATGGTTAGGTGGCAATGGGTGTCAAAAAGTTCATAATGCATTAGTTTAGCATTTACACGAGAAGGCGCCCTTGAAGTGTTCGATATCCAGCCCGCCCTTGGCGTTCGCGGTCAGGGCCAGGATGTCGAATCGGTAGGCCCGCCCCTGCGAACGGGTCTGCTGGATGAAACACTTGGCACTGGCAACCAGACGATGACGCTTTGCCGGATTGACGGCGTCTTCCGGGTTGGCTCGTTCGGAATCCGACCGGGTCTTGACCTCCGTGAAAACGATGGTCTTGCCGTCGAGGCTGATCAGGTCGATTTCACCGGCCGGGCATCGATAGTTGCGGCAGACGATCTTGTGGCCTTGCCGGCGCAGGTACCGCTCCGATTCCTTCTCCCCGGCCCGACCCAGTCTCGCCCGATCGTCCATCAGACGCCCCGCCGATTGCGATGCTCGCGGTGCCGAAAAGATGTGCCCCCGCGAAACGCTGCCTTCACGCCCGCCGGGAAGCCAATCGCCACGCCGCTCCCGTCACTGCTGAACGGCCGCATCCACGGCCTGCCGGGCGTCACGCTTGCGATCCCGCAGACGGCGGGCCTTCCCCACGCGATCCCGCAGATAATACAGCTTCGCTCGGCGAATGTGGCCGGAGCGGATGATCTCGACGCCCGCCACCTTCGGCGAATGCAGCGGAAAGATCCGCTCGACGCCTTCGTTGTTCACGATGCGGCGGACCGTGAAGCTCTCGCCCATCCCCCGCCCCCGACGGCCGATGACCACCCCGATAAACGGCTGGATCCGTTCCTTGCCGCCCTCAACGATCCGAACCTGCACCGAAACCGTATCTCCAATCGAGAACTTCGGCAATTGCTTCTTCTTGGCTGCGCTCTCAACTTTCTCAATCAGCGCGTTGATCATGATGTCGCTCCTCGTCGGCCTATCCGCGGCCGTCGTCCTCTTTTGAATTCGCCGGCGCCAGCAGGTCGGGTCTTCGCTCGGCCGTTCGCTTGGCCGCCTGCTCAGCACGCCATTCGGCAATCTTCGCATGATCGCCGGACAGCAACACCTCCGGAACCTGCATTCCTCGAAACTCACGCGGGCGAGTATACTGCGGGTATTCCAGCACCCTGCCCGAAAACGATTCATGTTCCGCCGACGCCTCGTCTCCCAAGGCGCCCGGCAGAAGCCGGACCACCGTGTCCACCACCGCCATCGCCGCAACTTCCCCGCCCGACAATACGTAATCGCCGATCGAAATCTCCCTCGGCTTCAGCCCGATCCGGATCCGCTCGTCAAATCCCTCGTAATGGCCGCAGATCAGAATCAGCCGTTTCTCACGTGCCAGCTCGCGCGCAATCGCCTGATCGAATCGTTCGCCCTGCGGCGTGAGCAGAATCCGAACGGCCGGGGTCGGATCGTCTTTCTCCAGTTTCTCCACCGCGTCAAAAAGCGGACCGCACATCATCACCATTCCCGGACCGCCCCCAAACGGCCGATCATCAACACTGCGATGTCGATCCGTCGTGAAATCTCGGGGGTTCGTGCACCAGATCGAGACGATGCCCGCCGCTCTGGCCCGTGCGATGATGCTGGAGGCGAAGAACGGCTCCATCACGCCGGGAAACAGCGTCAGCACGTCGATGCGCACCGGATCGCCTCACTTCCGGACGCTCACCTGGTAGCCGAGCCGTTTGAGCAGATCACGCGCCGTGTCACTGGGCCGGGCGCCGACCTTCAGCCAGTACTCCACGCGCTCCTGCTTCAGCTTGCAGCGCAGATCCGGGTTCTGGTTGGCCGGCTCGTACACCCCCAACTCCTCAATGACCATCCCATCCCGTGGCGACCGGCTGTCCACCGCCGCCAGGCGATAAGTCGGGCGATGCCGCCGACCAGTCCTCTTCAACCGAAGTCGTACCATAGAACCTCAGCTCCCAATGGATAACAATGACCGATCGGGGTGGCGGGCCGCGTGCTCCCTGCCGCCGGCCCAAGTACCCGGATCGGCCTCATTTGCAGACCTAGCAGTCTACCAGAAATACCGGAGGTGGGCAAACACGCTTCGAGGCGATTCCTCCCCGTCTCACCCTTCTCACCTGTCCATCCCACCCTATGGACCGCCCAACTCAGCCTGAACCCTCCCCCACGAGTCGCTGTCTCCGTAAACGTTGAGCGTATCCCATGCCTGTCCTCGACGCCACGAAACTGTATCTGCCCAACGCATAAGGGTTTAGAACTTTCTGACCGGATATCTGTGCGGTTTGCGCGCATGTTTCTGGATCGCCGTACGCTTGGCTCGCGGCCCGCAAAAAGGCGGTCCGCCTTGGAGACTATCCCAAGACCTGTCTGGGACCGGCTTCCGCCCGGTCGGCTTTCAGGGTTTTGGGATAGGCTCTCACCAGACGATCATCGGCGTCGCCGCAATCCCACCACGCCGCCCAGAACCAGCAGCAGCGCCGCAGCCGGTTCGGGCATCGCATTGACGCGAACATCCCAGGCACCACCCGGATACGCCCACGGCGCACTTGCCCCCGAGTCCCACTGCCATGCCTGGTTTTCATCGCCGTCATCGCCATTCGTCGACCAGTAGATGTCGTATCGCGAATTCCCGCCGCTCATTCCTCTGCAGTCGAAACGCAGCAGGTATCGACCCTTGGCCGGCACCGGTCCCAGCGGGTCAGGCCACGGGTGCGGAGGCACCGGGAACGGCGGGTCCGACAGTACGTTCAGGTCCAGTTCGAGCCAGACGTCCGCATACTGGTCCGAGGTGTTCGTGACGTCGATCTGCTTGCGGCAGGCAGGATCCTGGCCGTACGTCTGATAGACGTCGTTCAACCAGAAGTACAGATCCAACTCACCCCATATCCTCTCGCCGGCATCAAGACCAAACCGCATGCCGACTCGGTCAAAGTACTCCTGGCCGGGCCCGCCGATGGAGTTCGGCATGCTCAGGCTCGGGTTGAACTCTTGAAGACGTCGCGACCCCGTCCTGTTCGCGTTGCCGGTTTGCCTGCCGTCAATGCTGTACAGGCTTACCTCCGTGGCGTCGGCCATCATCGCGACCGCCAGGACCGTCACAAGCCCTGCGAAGGCTACTCTCCCTACTGGCAACATCGCATTTCCTCCTTCTGATTTTGGACATGATGCGCTTCGAGACCGGCCCCCAGGCGCGCATAAAGACAGGAATGAGTGTACGCCCCAGGACCAGGAAGCAGTGCCGCTCCCGTCGTGATTCCGTCGCCCTGATGTTGACGGATCGATCGCGTCACCAAGCATAAATTAGCATTTTGCGCGGATTGCGTCAAGAAAAAAACCTACATGCGAACGGCATCTATCCCTTGCAAGCACCCTCTGGGACAGGGGGCACGTCTTGGACTGGCCCTGCATCTGCCATCCATACAACACCAGCCAGCTAACTCGAATCGTTGCCTCGTTTTAGAACCCTGCGGCCAGATACCTGTGCGGCTTGCGCCCATGTTTCTTGATCGCAGTGCGCCGGGTGCCATGCCCACGGCTTTGCGTGGGCATGCGCCTCCAA
>DAOOIV010000121.1 GCA_035384605.1 Phycisphaerae bacterium | reverse complement strand
TCGTCCAACTCGCCGCCCTCTTTTGTTGGATCACCTGAATGTCAACACGACCTAGTGTCGTTGCTGGTCAAGGCGCTACGGCTGCGACAAGTGAGGAGATGAGTCGATTCGCTTCCCTTCAAAGGCGCCCCCTTCACTTGTTCACGAACTCCGATCTGGCTGAATACCTGAATCTCAGGGAAAAATGCGATCCCGAAGCACCGCCTTGGACAAGGGTGGCGGAGTTGGCACGCCAAACACAAGGACAACCATACAAATTGGGAGCCGGCATGTTCAATCTGTCCTGTGGCGACTGTGTTACATTCGTTGAGCGAACTCTTGCGGCCGCATGCGCCTCAGATTGGCGCACATACTGGCTGTTGGCCAACCGGCTCCGTCACAAAGAGGGGCGAATAGACTTTTTGGAACGTAACTTTTTTACTTTGGCAGACTGGGTCCCCAACAACAGTTGGCTCCTTCAGGATGTGACTCGCACTCTGGGTGAGACGCAGGAATTCGAATACACCGTGTTCCGCAAGCAGTTCTACGCAAACCTTCGATTCGGACAAGACGAGACTCCAGCGGGAAGAGCGAAGGCTGAGCGACAGGCAGCCAAGGTATCATCGGTCCCAGAAAAAGAAACCCGGCAGGATTGCTACCTTCCTGTCTCAGAACTGGCCGAGGCCTTACCGTTGTTTCGTGAGGGTGATATTGTTGATCATTCGAGAGAGCGATCATCGCCCGGACTCAAACCGTGGCTTGAGTGCGACCACGTGGGAATCATCTTGCTTGCCCCAGAGAGTAGAGAACCGCTGTTCTGCTCTTCAGTGCCAAGGGGGGCAAGAAGTGAGTCGTTACTCCAGTTCACTAGAAGATTCCCATTTGTTAAGGGTCTGAAAGTTGTTCGCTTGCGAGCAGATGCTGTTCCGCAGGTCGAGCAGGCCATCTCAGAGATGGAGTCGTCTGCTTTGGTGGTACCCAGCCCAATGGAGTTGGACGAGAAGCAGCCCGACGCAGTAGCCTGCGAAGCGCCGGAAAGGAGAGCACGATGAATAGAGACGCCCTGATTGTCGCGCTTACTCTGGTATCGCTTCTGAGCGCCGACCGACGGAGTGAGGGGGGTAACTCCTACGACTGCCAGAAACCCACGACCCAGCCGGCCGTATGGGATGATGAATGCCCGGAATGCATTGAGCAAGGAAATGAACCCGCTTGTATTGGGGGAGTCTACAGAACCTACCAATGGACATCTTGTGAGCCGGCTGGATTGGGGGAGGTCGGATACACCGGATGTGATGAACAAGGAGCGGTAATCGGCACGTTCGAGATGTGTGAGGCCAACTGGAATGTGGATTGGGTGGTCTTTTGTGCGGCGACAACGACGGCCTGCGTGGTCACATGCGGATCCTGCATCGCGGCGCCCACTCCCGTGAACTGTTATGCATGCGCGGAGTGCCTGGCACAACAGGCTGCTTTTGGCGGCCTTTGCTCGGGATGCGATCTTCTCGAAGGCTGCGAGCCGAATGGTATTCAGCAGGATGTGATGCGAAATGTATTCAAGGAGCAATATGGTGAAGCGTGCCAAGGGGAACCTTGATCTGCCATGCGTCTCGGCAATGCGAGACTGAAGAGTTGGTTTCTCATTCCAAATACGAGGAGGTCGGTATGCGACATTTACTGACGGCATGTGCGATTGCACTGAGCACGTTTTCTCAACAGATCGCTCGGTGCGACGATACGGGTCGGGCCATTCTGGCTCAGTCTATTGCCGATGCTGTGTTTCGAGGACCCCCGGACAGCTACGACGTTACCTACTGCGAGACCGTCGTTGTGCCGCCCCAGAAGATCGAAGTGATTCGTGAAATGGTAACCAAGGTATATGACGCGACTGACAACCGTGCCGTTAATCGGGAAGGAACACCCCAGCGAGAGACTGAACTGGAAGAGGAGGTTCAACGTATCCACAAAGCTCAACAGGACATGAAGCCTCATCGCCGAGTAGCGCGCATACGAATCTCTGGCGAGCAGACACGCATCGATCAGACTGTCCTGGAATCGGGCGAGCCATTCAAGGTCACAGATGTCTTTGCAGAAACTCGTATCAGTGCACGCGGGAAGCTCATATGGTATGATCACGCGAGACGCAGTGCCTTGGTTCAGAAACAGGCCAAACCGTGGCGGAAGACGAAGCAGGACCTGGACGATTGGTGTGCAACGCCGGCGTCATTAAGGATATTCGGGGCCGCTCTACTCGGAAAACCCGGGAATCCGGCGACAAGAGAGCTGATACTGGATCGGGAGAAGCTCTCCGTGTTCGTTAGCACTGGCGACCAGAATGTGGAAGTCAACGTACGTCCGCTCGAAGATCCATCATTAAGCAGTCTGGAATTCAGGTCCAAGGACAATCCGGCCAAACGTACTGTCTTCATTGTTGACCACGTGGACTATTCTCGCGTGCAGGAAGTAGCGGTGTATGACGGCGAACACCTTATATCACGAACCCGTTATGAGGATCGTGACAAAGCGAACGTGCCAAAGAAGGTGCGGATCGAAGCATGGGATCAAGACGGCAAACTCCTGACGTCTCGCGATATCAACATAATCAGCGCAGCTGTCAACTGCAACATTCCAAGCGAGGTATTCGAGTGGAAGCCGCCCGCAGGTTACATTCAGAACGATCGCACCGGCGAGAAGCTACAAGTCAGTGGTGAGGAAGACTGGGTCTCGTGGCAGTTGACCAAACCAAGGCGAGGTCAACCTGCGGACCAATAAACGACAGGCGTTGTTTCAGACCAACATCCAATGGCTCGGCGTAAGACGCCTGGAGTCCGGCGCCTGACGGTGCGAGGGCAAATAGGTGTTTGCTGTATGGGGCAGTCACAATCACAAATCGACAGATCGGAATGCATATCCGCAGCAGTCACTATTGTCCGGTTATAACTCGAACAGCAGCAATTGGTTACAGCACTCACTGGTTTTGTTTTTATTGCGGACGCCTGAAAAGAGCTGATAGACATGGCTTGGCTTTTTTAACCTGACAGTACCGATCCGCAGTGATTCCCTCTTCAACCACAGGCAAATGACTGCTGTCCGGATTGAACCGGCCGTGAGGTGTTGTCATGTTTGGCGCATCCTGGCACGGGCCATAGAATCAACTCCGTGGCTGCTTTTGGAGGGCGACAGCATGGGCAACGACTCTCACCTTTTCGTCATCGCCACGCTATTCGGATCGCTCGCGCCCTGTGTCCGGGCGGCTTGGGACACCAGGTCGTTGAATGATCTCACCGGCCCTTGGCAACTTATGGTCGACGATTACTGCGTGGCCGAGAAGGCGAACGTGGCGCGCACCTACCACCCCTTTGAGAAGCATCCGGGCAACCCGGTATTGACATACGACCGGCCGTGGGAGGGCACGAACGTATATCTGTACGGGACGGTGTTGCCGAACGAATCCGGACGTGGGTTCCGGATGTGGTATCATGCCCTGCCCGGAGACGACGATACCTACCGGCTGCTCTACGCCACCAGCGACGACGGCATCAAGTGGCACAAGCCGAACCTCGGCATCGTCGAGTACAAGGGCTCCAAAGACAACAACATCTTTATCCGGCGGGGAAAACGAGACCATATCCTGTCGGTCCTCCATACGCCGTGGGACAAGGACCCCAACCGTCGCTACAAGATGATCAACTTCGACGGCGACCCCGCCAAGAACGGCTATGTCTGTGCCTTCTCCCCTGACGGTCTGCACTGGACGGATGCGTCCGACAAGCCGGTCTTCAGCAAGGGCGGAGACGTCAGCCAGTTCCTTTGGGATTCCCACACCCGCCAGTACCTCGGCTTCGTCAAGAACAACGTCCATGTCAGCGGCATGCGCCGCAGGGCCGTCGCCCGGACCGCCTCCAAGAACATCCTATCCTGGTCCGATCCACAGCTGGTCCTCGCTCCGGACACTTTCGACGACCGATGGGCCAAGGGCATCCAGCGGACGCACTTCTACGGCCTGTCCGCCTTTGCATACGAATCGATGTACCTGGGCTTTCTGTGGGTTTTCCGAGCCACCGACGACGAGGGCTACTTTGACGGACCGGTGCATCTCGAACTCGTCACCAGCCGTGACGGCGTCCGCTGGTTCCGAGAGGAAGGTGAGCGCCCGCCGATTCTCGAACTCGGCAAGGACGGCACGTGGGACGACGGCATGCACTACACGCCGCAGCACCCGCTGGTGGTTGACGGCAAGCTCTGGCTCTACTACGGCGGGTTCGACTGCACGCACGCCGCGCCTGCGCCATGGCACGGCTCCATCGGACTGGCGACGCTCCGCAAGGATGGCTTCGCATCACTCGACGCGGGCGAGAAAACGGGAATCATCTTGACCAAGAAGCTTGCCGGAACCGCCGGACCGCTGCGTTTGAACTACCAGTGCCGGGCGGGAGGGTCCGTTCGCGTGGAAGTGCTCGAAGCTGAGGGCAAGCACCTCTCCGGATACACACGCGACGACTGCGAGCCTCTGACCGGCGACAGCCTCGACCAGACGGTCACCTGGAACAACCGCAACGAGCTGCCGGTCGCCGACGCGCCGATTCGCTTGCGGTTCGTCATGGAAAACGCGTCCCTGTATTCCTTCACCGCCGGGCCGAAGCTTCAGATTATTGATGAGGCGGCCGGCCCAACCCTCGCCGTTCTGTACACCTTCGAAGACGGCTGGACCGACTCTCTCAGGGAGGATGGCAAGCAGCAGGCCGTCCAGCATGGCGAAATCCGCCCCAAAACCGATCCCGAACTGGCCGCGTTCGGCAGCGCCGGCTGCCCGCTTGGCTCTCCATGGTGCCCGCTGAACACGATCGAGATCAAAGGCACCAAGAACCTCGGGACACAATTCACGTTGGCTCTCATGGCAAAGAACAAAGAGAGCAAGCCTGCCAGGCTCATCAGTTCCACCAACGACCAAGGCCCCGTCAAGACAACGGAGCTGGTCTTCGACTGCGACCCTAAGGGCCAGGTCATCCCCGGCTTGCGTCTGATCTGCAAGGGCATCGCGGTGGAGTCCAAACCTCTGCGATTCGCTGACGGCAAGTATCATCACCTGGCCGTGACCTACGATGATGGCCTGATTACGTTCTATCTGGACGGAGCCCCGGCCGGCGGTGGTCGCGTTCCGGCCGGCGAGCCCATCTCAATGACACGCAACCTGTTCGTGGGCGAGGACGCCGATCACGGCCGTGAGGAACAGCTTCGCGGCAGCGTCGACGACATCCTCGTCCTTGGCCAGCTGCTCAGCGCCCATGAAATCAGGACTATCAGCCAGAAAGGAGCCGAGGCCGTCCTGCAAAGCCGCGACAGGACTTCCAAGAAACAACCGTTGAGTGCGGAATGAAGATAGCCTATAGGGTCGGTCCGGATCTGATACGTCCTTCGGGAAAGAGGCCGGACCGGCAGGGAGGATGACAACGACATGGCTAAACGCCGAAAACGCTCGGATCGGGATATCGAAAAGGCATACCCTGTCAAGCAGTTCGCCGCAAAACTCCGCCGCATGGCCGCGTGCCTGGAAAAGGACCTGCCTTTCCGCATCCAGATCGCCGGCGAGCGGGTTCGCATCCCGCCGCATGCAACCATCAGCGTCGAGCACGAGCGGGAAGGCAAGACCGAGGAGGTCGAGATCCAATTCAAGTGGCGAAATCCATGACCTGAGAGCGACAAGCCGGCCGACTTGGCCACTCCGCCGCCGGCGTACACACCGGCCGAGAATCCACCACCACCGGCCCCAGAATCCATTCTGGGGCCCTCCCCCTAAAGAATTCCCATCCTCATTCTCACCGAGCACGTCTTTGAATCCCGTCCCTCACTGTTTCAGAGGCCACTCTCACCCTACGGCCAGCTCGCGGAGCTTGTTGACGATGTCATAGGCCGCACGCGGACGGGCGATACGTTGCACGTTGGCCTTCATGGCCGCCAGACGCCCTGGTTCGCTGAGCAGCCGATCAACCTTGTAGCCAAGCACTGGAAGATTGTTGCACCGAATCGCCACCCCTTCCTCGAGCAGATGATCCGCGTTTCGTTCCTCCTGACCCGGGATCGGGTTGACGATCACATACACCAGTCCGCGAGCCAGAGCCTCAGACGTCGTCAGTCCGCCCGGCTTGCCCACCACCAGGTCGGCGGCGGCCATATACTCATCCATCTCAGTGGTGAACCCGACCACCTTGACGCGAATATGGCTGTCGACCGGCTGCCGGACGACGAGACGCTCGAGCCGCTTGCGAAGTTCTTCGCTTCGCCCGCAGACCGCGACAATCTGGACCGTGTGTCTCAACTTCAGAAGCGAGATCATCAGGTGTTCGATGGGGCCGACGCCGAAACCACCCGCCGAGATGAGGATGGTGGTCTTGTCGGGATCGAGGTCATGCTTGATTCGCGTCTCGACCTTGTCTTTGGGGCGGGCAAAGACCGGGTCAATCGGGATGCCGGACACGGTGATGTTCTCGGCGGGGATGCCCAAAGTGATCAGGTGCTCGCGGGTCTCATCCATTGCCACAAAGTAGTGCTCATAATGGTGGCACAGCCACATGGCGTGAACGTCGAGGTCGGTCACGACGATCGCCTGGCGGCATCGCAATCGTTTCTTGGCCTTCAGCCACGAGATGATCTCCGCGGGCAGAAAATGAGTGCAAACCGCGATATCGGGTTGGTACTCCTCCAGCATTTTCACGAAGGGCCGGGTGTTGAGCTTGTCCAGAGCCAGTCGCCGCCGTTCGTTTTTCCAGGGTTTGTCCAGCGCATCATAGAGCCATCCCAAAACGTCCGGCGCAGCGTTCACCAGCTCAATATACGCCTTGGAATACAGCGAGCGAAACGCCTTGTTGGTGTAGTCGAGCGAGTCGATGTGGCGAGCCTCCTTGGCCGCTCGCAGTTCATGGATCGCCTTGAGGATCGCGTCGGCCGCCCGCAGATGCCCCGCGCCCGCCGATGCGGACAGGACCAGCACTTTGTTCAGCATGCGGCACTCCCTTCTGAATCGGTCAGGGACAGGACATGAATTGCTTATCCCCGACAGACGACAACATGATCAGCGATTTCCCGGCTTCACGCAAAGGCCGGGACATCTGCGAGCAAGACCCACGGCTGGGCGCAGGCTGGGAATACTCGTGAAAAGGGTAGGGCAAGGTCGGAGACGCCGCAGACGGAGGAGACCTGCCTTCCTCAGCGGCAGAATACAAAGGAGGCCTTCTTCTCGACCCAACGACGCCGTCCGCTGTCTGATCAGCCTCCGCAACCCGGGTCCACCGGTACATCCGTTCCGCTCAGACAGCGCTGGAAGACGCCGAAGTCCGACTGGTCTGCATCACCGTCACCGTCGAGGTCACGGTCGGCACAGCCTTCATCGAGTGAAACGCCGGGGCCGGACACGCACGACTCGAAAAGATCCCCATCGGCGGCATCCACGTCACCATCTCGGTCCAGATCAGCGGCAACGGTCTGGCGGGTCGTGAACTCCCACACGTCACCGGTCGTCGTGCCGGAAGCGTTGACTTCGTCGATTCGCCAGAAGTAGGTCGTCGCCGCCAGCAGCGCGCCCGGATCAAACACTGCATCGGCAGTCTCTATCTGGAAACTCCCTGGGCTCGAGGTGCCGAAATAGACCCGGTGCGAGGTCGCGCCCTCCCCGGCCGTCCAGGACAGTCCCGTGTGGGTCCAGATGCCCGTTGCCTGATGCGACGGGTTCGGACCGGCCGCCTTCGCGGGCGGCAGCTCGATGCCGCTCTTGAAAACGAGCTTGGCCGCATCGGCGCTGATGTACCTGGTGTCCGTGCTGTTATTCGCACACTCGACGTAACCGCCCGTTCCCGCCGCAAACGGCAGGTTCTCGCCCACCAGAAACCATCCGCCCTGGTTTGGCGTACTCGAATACTGGTTCTGGATGCTCACAACCTGCCCGCCGTCGTAAACCACCGTGTAAGGAGCCGCGGAATTGCGGTTCGAACCCATCTGGTAGAAAACGTATACGTCATACAGCCCGGCCCTCACAATGGTCGGCGTCCACCGGCACGTTGCCGTGACGGACAACCCGTTGCCCGTGCCGGGCGTGTAAAGATAATTCGTGCCCACCTTGGGGACGTCGGCAATACTACCGGTGTTCCAGGAACCCGTTCGAGTGCATTCCTGATCCGTGTTGTCGATCACCAACTCCGTCGTCGAAGCTGCGGTCTTGAAGGAATAGTCGCTCGAAATGCTCGCCCCGTTGGCGTTCGTGGATATCACCCGATAGTGGTACAGCGTGTTGGCGACAAGGCCGCTCAGTGTCACGGAGTGCGACGTGACCGGCGTACTATCCGGAGGCGTCAGGTTTCCATACGAAGTCGTCAAACCAAATTCGACCTGCGACGATGAAGCCAGGTCGGTCAGCCAGGTGATGGTGGCCCCGCTGTCGGTCACGTTGGTGGCCTGCACGCTGGAAATCACCGGCAACGGATTGCCGCCCAGCACAAGATCTCGGACGTACATGTTCCCGGTCACCTGGCCGATGGCCACATCGGCCGAGGATACTGCGTTTGCGTAGCCCGCTTTTGAAGCGGTGATGCTGTAACTGCCGGGCGGTAGATCGATGAACGCATAGAAGCCGGTGCCGTCCACGTGCATGCTGCGGCTGACTGGCCCGGTGATGCTGACCGTGGCATGGTCGGCCCAGGCGCCATCCGGGACCTGGGTCACCGTGCCGCAGATGTGGCCCGTCGTCGGATTGGTCTTCCAGGGCATCGTCGGGACGTCATCCCAGGTCGGCGTGACGTCCGCAACCAGCGAAGGGCTGAAACCAGCCCAGGTTCCACCACTGTACGGCACGCGGTAGGAGTATCCGCTGAAGCCCTGTGCGTAGTTGCCGGCCGGCGAGGCCCAGCGGGTCTGCTGTAGCTCGTACAACGCGTTGCTGAGCGAGTTGAGGTAGATCCCCGGACCGACAATCATGTGGCGGTTGAACTTGCGATCCTTCTCGAAGTTCATCCAGCGGGTGTAGTCGTTCGGTAGACTGGCCCAGTCGTAGTAAGTCATCGGCACGGCCATGTCGACAATGCCTTCCTCCATCCAACTGTCCCAGTCCGAATAGACGTCGTAATAGGGGCGAGTGGCCATGAATGCGGCCCGCGTGCTGGACGTCGGCGAAGGGTTCCAGGTCACGAACGAGCCCGATTGCTTCACATGCGGTTTGACCGCTTGGATACGGGCGTACATCTGCCGGACGAAGGCGGTGACCTGGTCGCGCCGCCATTGTTTGAACTGCTCGCTGCTCGAAGACGGGTCGCCGCTCAGACCGTAACGCTCGTTGTAGCGAGCTACGCTGGTTGGGTTATAGCCCTCCGTGTTGCCCTCGAACCGGATGTAGTCGTAATGAATGCCGTCGATATCAAAGCGGGTTACCAGGTCCATGTGCACGTTGACCAGGTACTCAAGGCATTTGGGGTGCCCGGGGTCGAAAGCTCCGTCGGAGTTCTCAGAACCCGTCGTGCTTCCCAATCGCGTCGGCCAGTAGTTATCGGGATTGGCCGGGTCGCTGTGGAGGGAATAAACCAAACCGTTGGCCGTCTTGAAGACCACGCTCCAGCAGTGGACCTCAACGCGCTTCTTGCCGCCTGTCGTGTCGTGCGCGGCGCTGATCATGGCCTGCAGGGCGTTGAAATTGGAGGGTGACAGGCCCGAGAAATACGGTTCGCCCATGCCCGACGGGTAACAGACGTCCGCCCGCCGCCGCACTTGGACGATCACCATGTTGCAGTTGGCCTCGCGGATTCTGCCCTTACTGTTCGGGTCCCCGACCACGCCGAGGAGCGTGTCCACCTGACTCTGATTCAGAAAGCCCGCTCCCCAGCCATCGACCCAGAAGGCCCGATACTCGTCCGCCCGCGCAACCCGGAGACCGCCGGCCAGACAGCCGGCCCAGATTGCCGTCCACAGAAACAGGCGATACAGAACCGCCCTTAATAATATCTTGTGCATGCCACGTCCTTCAGCGAAATGAGATGACAACACTCCACCTGCCTTGTCCGGAACACCGTGGTAAACCGCATGGCTTCCTAAGACCATAGGTTGAGCCGGTTGGGTTCCGGGACCAGCCAGAACAGTCCTGATGGTGGGGACCCGCTCCGCCTCCGTGGACTCTGCGGTGACGCCCTCCTCATCCTCTGTCTTTTCATTCTAACTGCCGACCAAGCGGGTGTCATGGTTTTCTCGTTTTCTCCCGCAACACTCGGGAAACAGTGCAGCGATAACCCCAGGGGTCTGCAACATCTGACGAGCCCAGGAGACCGGAAGCTGATTCAATGTGAATCGGGTCACATGTTCTTTCCTGGCTTGGATGTCATTCGGAACCGGTTGTTTGACCTGAGGCGAACCGCCTTCTTCCAGGCCGCGACCAGAAAGCGCGATCGCCGAGAAACCGGCACGCAAGACAAGCCGATGCTTGACCGCAGGTCTTTCCGCCTTAACGCATCTCGCACGGGCAGGCAACTCGCCCTATAATCGGGTGCCGGCATAGCCGGCGAATCACGCGGCCCACTGGTGCAAGCAGGCGGGAGGCCCGGGGGACCTGCTGCTGCGCCAATCTCGTAAGTGTCGCGACGATCTTGAGTTATGTCTAACAGGGGGCAGCCGAGTGCCAAGCTTGCTCAGTGAGCTTCACGACGGACAGACAGGGCGGATTGTTCGCGTCGGTGGCAGCGGGGCCATCAGGCAAAGGCTCCTGGACATGGGAATCACGCGCGGCAGCACCGTGCTCCTGAAACGACGAGCCCCTTTGGGGGATCCGCTGCAAATCACCGTGAAGGGTTCTGATCTGGCGATCCGGGTGAAGGAAGCCCGATACATTCAGGTGGAAATCCTTGACGATGGCGATCGCTCGGCGGCGGCCGACGGTAAGGCTCACGGGACGCCCACACCGGGTTCCCAACGGTAAGCTGGTAACCGATGTCTATTCACGAGCATCCTTTCCATGAATCGACCGGCAAACCTCGCTCCCGCGTCGAGGGGCGAATCGGCGAGTTCGCCGCCCGCCGTGGCGAGACCAAGCACGCAACCATCACTGCAGCGATCGCCGGCAACCCGAACTCGGGCAAGACGTCCATTTTCAACAGCCTGACCGGAATGAATCAGAGCGTCGCAAACTACCCTGGCGTGACCGTCGAGCGGAAAACCGGCCATGCCTGTCACGGCGGCCGCGAAATCACCCTGGTCGACCTGCCTGGGACCTATTCACTGACGGCCTATTCGCTGGACGAACTGATTGCCCGGGATTTCGTCATCGAATCGAAACCCGACGTGGTGGTGAACGTGGTCAGTGCGGCGAGCCTGGAGCGCAATCTGTACCTGACCGTTCAACTGATGGAGATGCAGAGACCGCTGGTGATCGCCCTGAACATGTCGGACCTTGCCAAGAGACAGGGGATCAGAATCGATACCGCCAAGATGTCCGTGCTCCTGGGGGCCCCGGTTATCGAGACGGTTGGCAACCGGGGCATCGGCCTGGGCGCGCTGCTCGAGGCAACCGCCGACACCGCGACGGACCCCGCGGCCAACAAGCTACGACCGGTCAGCTACGGGCATGAGGTCGAGACCGAAGTCGAGAAAGTCGCCGAGGTCATCGCCCGCGAGGAACGGCTGATCGGTCGCTACCCTGCGCGATGGCTGGCGGTCAAGTTGATCGAGGGCGACAAGCGGGTCTTGCAGAAGGTACGTCAACTGGCGGGTAACCCCGCCGCGATCGAGTCGGCCTCTGCGGCGGCGGTCGAGGCGATCGAATCGCACTTCGGAGAAAGCGCCGAAATCATCATTGCCGAACGACGTTACGGGTTCGCCGCCGGCATCGTGCGCGAGTGCGTTCATTCAACGGCCGAATCGCGGCAGAACATCACCGACAAGATCGACTCGGTGGTCTGCCATCGCGTGTTCGGTCCGCTCCTTGTGCTCGCGGTGGTCTACTCGCTTTTCGTGGCGATCTTCAAAGTGGCCGACGAGTGGAAATGGCTCTTCGGCCGGAGCCCGAAGGGGTGGATCGAGTGGCTCTTTGAAGACGCTGCCCCCCGGTTGGTCGCCGGCCTGGAAGAACCGATGCCTTTGCTTCATTCGTTGCTGCACGACGGCGTGATCGGCGGCGTGGGCGGGGTTCTGGCCTTCGTTCCGCTTATCGCGACCTTGTTTGCTTTCGTGGCCATCCTGGAAGACACAGGTTACGTGGCCAGGGTCGCATTCGTCCTCGACCGGCTGCTCAGAGTCTTCGGCCTGCAGGGCAAAAGCATGCTGGCGATGATCGTCGGAGGCGGACTGGGGGCCGGAGGCTGCGCCGTGCCGGCGGTCATGGCCACCCGGACGCTTCGTGAGGAGAAAGACCGGCTCGTAACCATGCTCGTCGTGCCGCTGATGAACTGCGGCGCGAAGATTCCCGTGTACCTGATGCTGATCGCGGCGTTCTTTGCGAGTCACAAGCCGCAGATCATGTTCTCTCTCTGGGCGGCATCATGGGTAATCGCCCTCGGGGCCGCATGGGTCCTGCGCAAGACCGTCTTTCACGGTGAGCAAACGCCGTTCGTGATGGAACTGCCGGCCTATCACGTGCCGACCCTCCGCGGCGTGCTGACCCACACCGGGGAGCGGGTCTGGCAATACATCCGCAAGGCCGGAACCGTGATCCTGGCCGTCAACCTGCTGATCTGGGCGGCCATGTCGTTCCCCAGACTCAATACCGCCGACGGTGCCGACCAGCTCCGGCACAGCATTGCCGGTCGGATCGGATCGGCAATCGAACCGCTTACTCGTTACGCGGGCTTTGACGCGCGAGACAACGTGGCATTGATCGGCGGATTCGCGGCCAAAGAGGTCGTGGTCGGTACCATGGGGATCATCCACGCCAACGATGACAGCAGTGCCCGACGGGCCGAAGGTCTTTCCGCAAAACTGGCTGCCGATCCGAGTTGGTCGCCGACCAGAGCCCTGGCCCTCATGGTCTTCGTCATGATTTACTCACCTTGCTCGGCCACGCTCATGGTCATCCGGCGCGAGTCGGGAAAATGGAGGTGGGCCCTGTTCGCGATGGCGTATACGACTGTGCTGGCATTCATCGTCGCGACAGCCGTCTATCAGATCGGTCGTCTCATCGGGTAGCCGGCCATGGAGGCATCACCCATGAACCACAACATGACGCTGCTTGCCTCGGGCTGGATTGACGCTGCTCTCGTTGTCGCCATCCTGCTGGCGGCGACGCTTTTCCTCGCCATGCTGGTGGTTCGCTTCCTCCGCGGCCAGATCACCTGTGCCTGCGAGAAGCGCCGCAAGGGCTGCGCGACGACTCAAGTCCGTCTCTCGCCGGGTCAATTGGCGAAAGATCCCTCGAAGAAGAACGCGTGACAGCCGCCGTCTTTCTGATGTCCTCCGGTCTTCCCTCGAAACCCCGTTTGAAGTATACTTGGGGGGCAAGGTTCTCTTTCATGGGGCGCGCTGATGGTGGCCACGGCGGACAATGAGGACGTCCTGGCGCGGGTCGACCGTGTCCGTGTGCAATTCGGTTCGCTGGTCGCGGTTCGGGATGTCTCACTGACATTGCGGCCCGGATACCTGGTCGGCCTGATCGGACCGAACGGTGCCGGAAAGACGACTTTGTTGCGGGCGATCGCCGGCCTCCAGCCGCTCAGCACCGGCCGGATCGAGGTTCTGGCCGAGCGCGTCGAGCCCGGATGGGTCGGCTACAAGCACCACATCGGCTTTACACCGGATACGCCCTGGCTCTTCGATCAGCTTACCGTCCGGGAGTTCCTGCGGTTCATCGCCAAAGGCTACCACATCAGCCCCGAAACCGTCGATGAGCGGATCGACTTTTGGCTCGATCAGGTCTGGCTCACGGAGAAACAGAACCAGAAGATCAAAGAGCTCTCGCGAGGCATGCGACAGCGCGTCGGAATCGCTCGCACGCTGTTGCCCAACCCGTCGGTGGTCTTGCTGGATGAGCCGGCCGCCGGACTTGACCCGGCAGGGCGCGCCCAGTTTCGCCGACTGCTATGCAGCCTCCGTCACCAGGGCAAGGCGCTGATCGTCTCCTCGCACATTCTGGCCGACCTCAATGAGTATTGCACCCACATCGCGATCATGGCTCACGGCTCCATCGTGCAACACGGCACGGTCGAGCAGGTGGCCAATGCCGGAAACGGCGAAACCGGCCGCTACACCGTGATACTGGTGAGGCCGGTGCCCGACCTGAAGGACCGCCTGTCACAAATCGAGGGAATCGGAGCGGTTGAAGTGGACGGCGACCGTTTCATCGTCGAGTTCAGTCGTCATCGTGAAGACGCAGCCGGGCTTCTGCTCCAGTTGATCAGGCTGAAATTGCCTGTGGCCTCGTTTGCACCCAACACGCCGGATCTGGAAGAAGCCTACCTGCGAACCGGCATCAGGCAGGTCGACTGAAAGGAGCGGAGGTGATGTTCGGCGGGGCACTGAGTTGGGCTCACTACAAGATCCGGGGCGGCGGCCGGAACATCGCCTTGACTGTTGCCGCTTATGTTATCCTGGCGGCGACCGTCATCCTGCTCGCGTTGCGAAGCAGCCCATCGGACCGGGCATGGAGCCTCGACAGATGTACCGATGTGCTTATCGTGCTTCAGGCAGTCACCCTGGTGCTGGTCGGCGGCAATGCCGTCCGCAATTCCATCCGCAAGGACTTGACCTCCGGCATGATCCAGTCGCATCGGCTCATGCCCGTCTCAGGCCCACAAGCCGTGACCGGCTACATCGTCGGTTCCACCTCGCAGGCAATCGCCATTGCGGTGGCAAACCTGATCATCGGCCTGTTCACCACCGCCGGCGGGAGCGGGTCTCAGCTTGATTGGCTCATGGACAACGCCGCTCTCGGCGCCTTTGCCGTTCTAGCCTGGTCCGCCATCGCACTCCTGTCCTTTCTGACGCCGGCGGCCACAGGGCTGCTCGTCATGTTTATCATTTTCGCGATTGCGACCGGCGGACTGATCGTCTCGCTCCTGCCGGCGCTGACGGTCCTGCTGACTCCGGCGTTGTCGGCAGCGTTCTCC
>DAOOIV010000120.1 GCA_035384605.1 Phycisphaerae bacterium | reverse complement strand
AATCGCGCAATCGGCGTCGCCGATCGGTGGGTCGCCTTCGGTGTCCACGATTGCCTGTGACAGGTCGATCAGATAGCACTTCTGGTCGAGCAGGAAGTCATCGTCGACCATCGGATCATCGATGAACGTGATGACGACTCTGGTATTGCCGCTATCGAGATAGACGTCGTTCGGGGTGATGAAGCGAAATGCACGGGGTCAATTCTTGAAATGTACGGGGTCAACTGACACATTCCGGTCAATGCACGGGGCAATGTACGAGGTCAACTCTCGACTCCTGACACATTCCTGTCCAACTCCTGCATCGTTTGTTGCCTGACCAATTCATCGTGCCAGGCAACCTCCCTCCGCAAAGTCAAGCGCCGGGGCTGTGTCAAGCGAAGTCCGCCCACCGCTGCTCTCTGTGATCTCTATGCCCACGTGGTGAACCTGCACGAACCGCCAACCCGCCAAGCAGACATCTGCGGGCACACCGGCGTACCGGCTACGCTTTCGCGTATTTGGCGTGCTTCACGGTTCGAACTTCGCCCAAATGTCAAGAGTCAAGAGTTGACCCCCTTATCGCATTTGGTCAGGATACTTCTGTCTCGCCCAAAAGGGCTCCGCACCTCCCGTCCTGTCGCCGACAGCCACGCTCAAGGGCAGTGCGGTTTCACTGACCCAACCCTGTCTCGGATGAACGTTCTTGCTCATACCCGCCTCTCGCCATGCAGGCGGGCGTGGTTTTCTTCGTGCATATCCCAAGGAAAGAAACGAGTTATGAAAGGTAGCCCAGTTGAAAGCCAGCTTGAACGGCTGGCCGGGTGTCCGGCGCAAACTGGACATGCCATTCCACCCGCTCGAACGCTGGAGCAACCCGTCTCGGCCCGGCAGTTTAAGGGCACACGCCTCGCTCGCAGGAGAAGTGCATAGTCTCACCTGATTCGGAGGATGACCGGGTAGTCCATTGCCAGCAGTCCCTCGATGACCATAGCGTCGCCGTCGGTCTTGGCCTCGATTTTCTGGACCAAGGCGTGGAAGGTGTCGACCGCGTCGACCGACTTGCCGGCCGCATTGGCGATTGTGACGCTGACGCGCTTGCCGGCGTAGTCGTCTTGCGGGCTGATAACCGACCAGATGGCGACGAGCATTTCGCCGTCGCGGCCGCGCAAGGTTTCGCAACGCAATTCCGGGGCGTCGCCCGTGGCCGTTGCCTTGATTGTCGGGTCGGCGTGGGCTCCGCTGAGCAGTGTGGTCATGGCCTGGATCGTGTAGTAGACGGGTTTGCGGCTCAGTTCGCCGGTTCTGAGGATTCCCCAGTCGTAGACGGTGTTCTCGTTGACCAGCGACCACCAAATGCTGCGAACACCGGTCAGCGTGCCCTGGAGGAAGAACCTGGCGGCCTGCTTAGCCTCGGTAATTTCGGTGCCGCCCTGGTGAGGGGAGTCTTCCCGAGTTGGAATGGCATTCCACTCGTTGGCCCAGAAATCGAAGTGCGGGTTGAAAGGCGAGAACGTCCGTCTCAGGAAATCGAGCATTTCGCGATTGGTGCTGAAGCCAAGGTCGGCGGGGGAACGGCTGACCTGCTTTCCATCAATGATATCGAGCGATCCCGCGCCGGCCTCTGGGAAAGGGGCTCCGTAGGGATGGAACGCGACCGCGTCGAGGTGCGGGCCTCCGCCTTCGGCGAGAGCCTTTGAGAGAAAGACGGGGGCCAAGGCGGCCGTGCCCCCCACCAGGACGCCGCAGTCGGGATCGACTTCCTTGATGGCTTTGGCCGTCTCGCGGAGCAATGTGCCGAAGGCTTTCGGGTCCGGCGGGCTGCCGTACCAAGCCCAACTGTTCGGCTCGTTCCAGATCTCGTACCACTTGACGCGCCCGCGGAAGTGGTTGGCCACGAAGCGTGCGTAATTCACGAATGCCTCAATGGATTCCGGTTTTGTCGGCCCGGCGCAGCCCATGAAAGGATGCCCATGTCGCCAGAGCGGGCCGAGGTTTGCGTGCGGCGGAGTCTCTTCGTAGAGGGCATTTCCGTAACACAGGCAATAGACGATGTTCACGCCGTTGCTGACGGACTCTGTGATTGCCTGGTCGGTGGTCGGGTCGATGGCGTACTCACCCTTCTTCTGCTCGACGATGGACCAGCAGGTCCAGTCTCCCCACTGTCCGATGCGATTCCACTTTACGCCGAGGTTGTAGAGTTCGGCGTAGGTATCGCGTATCACCTCGGCGGAGTTGAAATAGGACCGGAAGGTCCAGGAGGCCTTGGCGCCGGCACCCGCGGCGGCGGCGGCGACGTTCTTGTCATCGGTATTGATGGCCTCGATTTCCGACAGGCGGAAGTAGTACGTGGTTCCGCAATCGGTGAAGAAACCGGAGGTCGGGGTAAAGCGGGTGGCTTCGATGCAAATCGCATCGGCCTGCACGGGTCGCGGAAACGTGATGGCATAAGGATGTTTTTCGCCCTCGCCGGCCGACGGCGGCAGACTGGCGTGCCTGATCTGCTGAACCGTTTTCCATGAGCCCCGATCGCGCACCTTGATGTCGAAATCGGCCGGGAAGCCCTCTGCCCGCCAATAAGGCAGGAGGCGGAGCTCCTTAATTGCGGACGTGGCGGAGAAGTACACTTCGACCCACTCCGACGATCCGGGCACGGGCGTGGCGTGAGCCCTTCCGGACCAGCTCGTCTCAGGCTTGCCGTCGATGAGGTGTTCGGGCTCGAATACGACTTCGAAATCGCGCGATCGCGGCAGGTGCGCGGCGACTCCGATGCAGCTATCAGGCAGCTCTGATGATTTCACGGTTGGCAGGGCTTCCATGGTCGCGTCGCTGTTCTGCTGAAGCGGTACGGGTGTGGGCATGAATCGCCATACGCCTCCGACGCCGGTGCACAGCTCGCGTGGATTGGGGCGGTCAACACATACGGTTCGGCGTGTCCTGACGACGGAAAAGCCCTCGCCAACCCATTCGGCCTTAATCTCGACACTGCCTTTTCGTTTCCCTGTCACCTTCAGAGACATTCGCAGGGACTGGTCGGGTGATAGGGCTGGGATAGGCAGCTCTGTAATTCGATCTCCGAATTTTGATCGAATCTCTAACGGCGGCTGATCGCCCGTATCGCTCGTTTGTGCGGATCGGCCGGTTTCGTTGCCGGATGCCGCGATGTCTGCGGCAGCGGTCGCGGGAGCGTTTACCGAACCGAAGCGAATCCGGGAGGGTTTGAGCGGCAGAGCGCCTTGGTTGGCGACCTGCACGATCAACTCGGCTGAGTCGTTGAGCTGCAAGATGGGCCGGGGCATGTAAAGAGCCTCAATAACCGGCCGTGGACCGGATGTGGCCGAGATGACCTCGACGTCGTCCACCAACCACTCGCCGGCAGCCGCCGCGGTCCGTTCGTTGATGCGAGGCGCGACGATCACTGCATTCACACCGGCGTGAGAGCTGAAGTCGAACTCGGCGCGTCCCTGGTGCCACCGGCCATCGCCGACATGTTCGACGGGCAGTTCGTATCCGGCGCGAACCACCTCGGCAGCATCACCGGCGACCGCGATCACGAACAGTCGAAGGTTTTCCCCGCCGGAGTCGGACCGGACAATCTGATACCAAAACGTCACAACGCCCTTAGTAGCAGGGATCGGGTCGGAGTTTATGCCCACGTAGCAATCCGGCGTGGCCGACATGCGAACGGCGATCGAGCCAGCGTGGGTCGTCTTGTCGATGATCACCGTTCCCTGACCGGCGGGGTTGTGCACCGCCGTCCAGTTCATGGGGAAGTTATCGCCAGCGCGGTTGAGCAACTCGAACCCGGGGTTCCTGCAGAGGTTGTCCGGCGTCTGACCGGAGGCCCGGCCGGGCAGGACCATCAATACCGCCGCTACCACAAACAGGTATCGCATCCATGCCTCCTGTCGAAATGGAAGGACTTGCGACCTTGTTGTCACGTGCCTGCCGAACAAGCTTGCCGCCGACAGGTCACTGGGCCGGCCTGGTTGCCGGCAGGTATATAATTCGATCCGGCTGATTGGGAGCATAGGCGTTTCGTCGCGGGATCTTCAGCCGGTCAAACGGTTTGTAGTCCTTGATCGCGCCGACACGGGCGATTCGCAACGAGTTGCGCAGCAGCCCACGGCCGTTGTTGCAGTCGCTGAACCTGCCCTCGCCATAGCCCGGGCCCTTGCTGCCGGAGAGATTCGACGAGAAATACCTCAGGCCGATGATCTTGTTGCTTTCGTCCCTGAGCCAGTTGATGAAAATCACTGAATGGCCGCCGGGCGGAGTGGTGCTATAGCTCAGGAAATCACCGGGGCGGACTTCCTCGAAATCGGTGATCGCCCGCCCGAGGCCGTAGCTGACGATGGCCCGCTGTTCACTGTCGTCCTTGCCTTCGATGTACCAGAGCTGGAGCATATTGAAGAGGTCGTGGAAGGTCATTCCGTTGAAGTCGTCGGGGTCGAGCCCTTTCTGGATATTACGGAGCTTCATTGCCCGGATGAAGATCTCGAAGGTCAGTCCGCAGCAATAACTGCACCGTGAGCCGTCGGGGTAAGCCTTCGCGACGATCATGCCCTTGTACCACATATCCTGCGTCACGCCGTTATAAATGTCGTACTCACGGGGCTTCCAACTGCAATGATATGGATAAGAGCCGTCGATGGGATAAGCGGAAATGACCTTCAGCACATAGGGATTGAGTGATCCCTCGGCGTCGTCTGCGATCATCTCTTCGCAGGCGTAGGCGGCGGCCAAGGCCTTGTCAACGGGGGAGAAGCCTCTTTCGTCAAGCGGGTACGGCGTGGGCGTATAGGAGTAGCGTTTGGGCACAGGAGCCGGGCTGGTAGCGGGCGGTCGGGTGGGGCCGACCGGCGTCGGGTGACAACCCGTCAGCAGGCCGGCCAAAGACAGAATCATCAGACATCTTGAGAAAGCGATTGTGTGACAACTCACGGAATTGCCTCCTTGTTCTCTGCGAAAAGACACGCATTGGCCTGAATCAACAAGGCCGCCCGGCAATCGGCGGCTGAGCCGGCAATCAACCCCGGCCAGTATACATGGGTTTTGGCGACTTGGCACCCCCAGACACCACGTGCCACGGGCTGACAATTCGCCCATGGCGGCGTAGACTGTCGATCAATCAGAGGTTTCGTTGCAGCAGGAGATTGGCATGCAAGTCGCAATCACGGCAATCATCAGTCTGATGGCGGCGAGCAGCATTTGCGCTCAGGCGGCCCAAGAACAGAACAAGGCCACTTTGAACGCGGGTTGCGAGCCGTCGGCGAGAACGTCCGGAACGGCTGGTGGAAGCTTGTGGGAAGACCTCTTCCCAATCCTACCCTGGAGTCCGGTGCACGGGTGGAGGCCGCCGTACGGAAACCCTCGGTACGGGGTTGAAAGCATGGCCGAATGCAATTTCACCGTCTCCGGCTTTGCTCGGACGGAAGACCTTCCGGTCTGCGAACGATTGGGCTTGGCCGCCATCATGGCCCCGCCGGATGACGAGGTGCCATGGAAGCGGCCCTGGCGGGCCCTCTCGGACGAAGAGATCGACCAGCGTCTGAGGACCATGGTCAAGCTGGCCGGGAACAGCTCTGCCGTCCTGGGCTATTTCATTGTTGACGAACCGGGCACCCGGGAGTTTGGGGCGCTGGCCAAAGCCGTCGCGGCCGTGAAGCGGTACGCACCGGGGAAGCTTGCGTACATCAATCTCTTCCCCGGTTACGCGACCATCGGTGCCCCGGACAAGTCGCAATTGGGCGCGGCGAGTTTCACGGAATACCTCGAACGATATGCCGCCGAGGTCAAGCCCCAGTTCATCAGTTACGACAACTACATGATCCAGTACTCGGACGATCTTCTTGACGCCGGGCGGGCAAAAAACTATTTCGCCGATTTACTTGAGGTCCGCCGGGTCGCACTCAAGCACGATCTGCCCTTCTGGAACATCGTCTCGTCGAACCAGATCCGCAAGAACACAACCATTCCGTCACCGGCCAACATGATGCTTCAGGCGTACACCACTCTGGCGGCAGGCGGCCGGGGTCTGTCCTGGTACACCTACTACGGCGGGAGCGGGCCGAGACCTGCTTACGCCTATGCGCCGATCGATCACACCGGCAACAAGACCGAGACCTGGGGATACCTGCAGTTGGTCAACCATCAGGTCAAGACGCTGGGGCGGATCATGAATCGCCTCAAATCCACAGGGGTGTTCTTTGACGGGCCAGGAATGCTTGATTCGCTGCCGCCGCTGCCGGGTCGAATCATTAAGGAGGTTCATTCGACGATCTCGCCTCGGGGCTTCGCGAAGACGTCGTTGCCGGTCATGATCGGCGAGTTCACCGATGATTCCGGCAGCGATTACGTCATGATCGTCAATCTGAGCATCGAACGGTCGGGCAATCTCCGCATCACATTCGCCAAGGCATACGGCAGCAAGGAGATTATCTCCGCCCAAGATGGGCATGTTGTCGCACTGGACGAGGAGAACGGCCTGTGGCTGACGGCGGGCCAGGGGGCGCTTATCCGCCTCAGGTGAGCAGTCCCGGCGCAACTAGACGGCTGGGATTCACGCGTCACCTGCTACGGGAACCTGGCGGGGAATCAGGGGCGGTTCTGTCGGTTCGCGGAGATGAAGCTGATCAGCGAAGTGGTGTAGGAGAGAGACGGCCGGCCAAGGCGGACCCTGTGGAGCTAAGGCGGACCGCCTTTTTGCAGGCCGCAACCCAAGCGCTCTGCGATCCAGAAACATGCGCGCAAAATGCGCATTAGTCGCGACGGAAGAGACTAATCGAGCTCCTTTGACCCGCCGACAAGACCGTCTTCCAGGGTAGCGCCTGTCGAGGCTACGGCATCACGTCCGGCAGAGGGATGGTAACCCCATGCTCGGCGGAACGTCGGGCGGCGTCGAGGATCTCGGTGGCGATCATGTTGACCTTCAGTGAGGAGGGACCGGAGGGCAAGACCTCACCTCGGACAACGGCCGCAAGGTAAGAGATGGAGTCTTGCATCGGGGCGGCGATCGGCTCGGCCTTGTTCAGCGTTTCGGCTGCATGAAGTGTTCTCATCCTGTACATATCTCTTTCGACCGTCAGATATTGCCCCTGTTCTCCGTAGATCTCGATGTCCTTGCGGTTGAAGGGCCAGTTCCACGAGGCCTGGATGATCACTTGGGCCGTGGGATAGGTCAGCACGATCGTGGCTTCGTCATCGACGCGCTCGTACACGGGGTCTGATTTGAGCTTCTGGGTCACGGCGGTCACGGACAACGGGCGCTGCTCGCCCATCAGATAGGTTGCCAGGTTCGCCCCGTAGCAGCCGAAATCGAACAACGCCCCCCCGCCGTTGCGGACGGGGTCGGTGAGCCACTCCATGAACTCCCTGGGCATCCCGATCTCTTTGGGGCCTTGGTGCCCATCGTGGGCCACGATCTTACGGATAGGGCCGATTCGTCCCTGTTTGGAGACCAACTGGTATGCGGCCTGGGTATTCGGATACCATGTCGTTTCGTAGTTGACGACAACGTGGATCCTGCCCTCGCGGGCGGCTTTCTCGATCGCCCGGGCGTGTTCCATCGTGGTCGCGAGGGGCTTTTCCATCATGACGTGAATGCCGCGCGGGGCACATGCTTGGACGACCCTGCGATGCTCGAGCGTGTCGGTGAACACGGCCGCCGCCTGCGGCCGGGCAGTATCCAGCATCTGATCCAGGTCTTTGAATCGGATCGACTCGGGGAACTTGTGCCTCTCGCCGTAGCGGCGAAGCAGTTCCTCGCGAGGCTCAGCCAAGCCGACGATCTCGACATCGGTTCGCCTGACCGCATCCTCCAGAAAACCGTAGACGTGGCCGTGGACAAGACCGATGACGCCGATTTTGACCTTGTCTGTCGGGGGGATCGAGGTGGCGGCGGCAGCGGCCGGCACGGTGGTTCGCCCACACCATGCGAGCATGACCGGCAAGGCGCAAAGCCTGGAGAATCTCATACATCACCTCCCTGAATGCAACCGTCTGCTCATTGCCGGGCTCGTTGGGTCGTCAGGCCTTCGTACCATGTCTCAATCGCCGCGCCCGGCCTCGGGAACCCGGATCCATCGGCGCAGTGTTACCAAACCGACCGGCGCGATTGTAGTTATCAATGCGATGATCAGCCAGAGTGTACCGGAATGCCTGTCGCCTGCTTCGGGACAATAACGGGCAAGCAGAACGCCAGAGAACGTGGCCACGAAGAGCTTGGCCAGAAAGAAAGGAAGATACGACAGAGCCATGTAGGAGGCTTCCTGTCCTTTGGGCGCGATGCAAGCTGCGTACTCGTAGAGCCGCGGCGAATAGATGGACTCGCCGAGCGAGAGCAGAACGATGAAGAGAAAAATCATGACGTACCAAGGGCTGACGCTACCGGGGACTCCAACCCGATTCCTCGCAATCTCGACGGAGAAGACATCCTCCAGCACAGGCCGTGTGGCGGCGAGTTGCCGTCCGTCAGCAAACCGGATGTGAACGGTACTCTTGCGGATCATCCGCGACAGATCATGTGCGAGCGCCGCCCGCAACGGATGGTCGCTCGCGGCGATGTGCGACGGGTATGCATCCTCGAGCAAAAGTCGATTCTGGAGTACTGACAGATTGGAGAGGACATCCTCCGAGCCACGGGGGTCGAGCTTCAGCAAAGCTCGCGTCGCTTCCGACAACTGAATAGCGCGGAACACGTCGCGATGTTTTTCGCAGAAGGACTCGTCTTTCAGTACCCGGTTCAACTCCTCCAACAACACAGCGATTCTTTTCGTGGGGGGCAGATTCGCATCGGTCATTTTCTGCCTCTGGGCGGCGGGGAACCGTCCCCACAGGTAGTCCGAGACGGGCCTGGTTGCCGGCTCCGGATCCTTCTGCAACCTCGCCACGAAGGAGTCAGGATCGGCAATGTCGGCCGCAATCAAGAGCGCGGAACTTGGATGTTGAGTCGACCGGGATATTCTGTCAGCCACCGCAACCCGCCGATGAAGCAGGGCTCTTGTTGCCTCCGAGAACGATTCGCTCACGGCAAGGGATGCGGGATCGGAAGCAGAGGCAAACCTGCGGGTCAGCGACGGGAGGTCGAGGAAATCGTCAGGCGTGAAGCGTGAACCGCCTCCGAGCCAGGTGTTTGCGATCAGATGACCCAATCGCCCATCCGCGAGAGGCTGGAACCACGCGGGGGGCATGGCCATGATGAACACCGACGCGGCGGCGATGGCGCTGCCGATGGAGACCATTCTGTATGCGGAGATTCGCTGAGAGATCGCGCCGACAAGAGGGACAAGGAAGATGATGAGAAACGGGTTGATGGCCCAGAGACGCCCGACTGCCGCTCCTTCGCCAAGTTCGCGGATGCCGAACTTGGGATAGGTGTAGTACATCTGAATGAAGATCAGCCGGACGAAGGCGGCCAATGCCAGGAAAGCGAGAAACTTATAGAAACCTGACTGCCGCCACAGGCCCGCAAAGATCCGGGCGCTTTCGCGCAAGGTGTCCCGAATCATGAGTATCAGGGCGGACAGCACGTTTTCGTGCGGGCCCTTTCGTTCTCCGGGAGTTATCTTCACACCTTCGTCGGTGGCTTCGACGCCCTCGCGTATAAGCCAGACGATGGGCAGCATGAGGATCTCGACGATAAGGCTGATGAGGAAGAGCGTGCGGTAGGACGTCAGCTCGATTCCGACCAGCGGCAGGGTAAACCGGCCATGCTCACCGAGTCCTTCGCGGACGTAGTCGAAAATATAGCTTGCGATAAGAAAGCCGACGTTCATCATTGCGTAGAAGATCGAGAACGAAATCGATCGCTGAGCGGTAGTGGAGTATCGGCGGATAGCGGCCACCAGCACAGGTGTGCCCAAGGCCTCGCCGAGAGCCAGCGGAAGCAAACCGGCTCCCAGGGCCACCCACGGGATGGCCGTGAATGTCATGACCGCCCGGGCTCCTACGCAGACGATGACGCCGAGCAGGAAGGCTTTGCGGAGACCGATCGCGTCGGTCAGAGAGCCGACCAGCACGGTGAGCAGCGTCATCAGCGCCGACCACGCTCCCACCCAATATCCGGCGTGCTCATCGCTGTAGCCAAGGTCGTACGACAACCAGAGGACGAATGTCGTGTTCATGACGCTGTAGGCGATTATGCCCAACAGTTTGATGGCGAAGGTGATCCACAATTCGCGAGCCGCGCCCTTCAGGACGGTGAACCGACCAAGGAAACTGACGCTTTGGGTCACAGCATCGCTCATTGTGGCTCCATTTGTGCTGTCGGATGTCGGACGATCCGTCGGCATGTCTGCCAACAAGCGACAAAGACGGACGCAGCCCCTTTCGGGGCTCCTGCCTGCCGCGTTCCGCAAAGAATAGCGGGTCTCGTAGATTTCCGCCAGATAGTCGGCGGAAGATGGTGGGCCGGGGCCATGCACCCATTCGGGCGGCCTTACCGGGCGAGGCGCTTTTGCATTCACCGATGTGTCGTTTCCCCGCTCGTGGTATAGTACTCATCGGGGCGCAGGAGCCGGCAGAGGTGGACGGCCTGCTCATCACCTTCCATGTTACCGGCAAGTGGTTTTCCCCTTGCTTGACCGAGTTGTCCTCCGCGGGTTTTCAGAGCGGACAGACGTCAAGCTCGGGGACGTATCGAACAAGAAGGGGCATCTATCGGCAAGGGAAGGACCATCTGATGAGACACGCCATCGTGCGGCGGGCGATCGTGGCGACGGTACTGGCGGCGTGGCATTCATGTGCGTCTGCACAAGACAGAGCCGTTTGGCATGAGTATCCGGACGCGTTCAAGCAGCGTTTGGGCCAACGGATTGAACCGGCGACCCGGCCAGGGGAACCAGGGCCGGTACTCATGCTGGATTCGTCCACGGTCGATGCGCCGAAATCACCCGCCGACTTCAAACAGGCCTGGCACCAGCCGCCGGTGTCGCAGGGGCTGACCGGCCAGTGCTGGGACTTCTCGGCAACGTCGTTCCTGGAATCAGAAGTCCACCGCCAGACCGGCCGTGAGTTGCGGCTGTCCGTTGCCCACACATACTACTGGGAATTTGTCGAGAAGGCCCGGGAATCTGTCCGCACGCGGGGGCAGTCGGTGTTCAACAGGGGCTCTGAGCCCGATGCCGTCTTGCGGATCTGGCGGAGCTACGGGGTGGTACCGGCCGAGGCTTATTGCGGGCTGGCAGCAGGTCATGAGATTCTCCAAGATGCGGCTGCGTACCACGAAATCGCAGCTCATCTGGCAAAGGTGAAGCTGGAGGGCCGATGGGACGATTCGCTGGTCGTCGCCGCGGTTCGAAGAATCCTCGACAAGCATCTGGGCCGCCCGCCGGAGACGGTAACGACCGACGGCAAGGTCATGACGCCGCGGGAGTATCTCAGACAGGTCGTCAGACTCGATTTGGATGACTATGTCAGCGTCATGTCGACCATGCAGGTTCCTTATGACCAATGGTCGGAGTTCAAGGTGGTGGACAACTGGTGGCACAGCCGTCGGTACTATAACGTTCGCCTCGACGACTTTGTAAGGGTGATCCGACACGCGGCCCGCGTCGGTCGAACCGTCTGTCTGGGTATCGACAACACGGAGCCAGGCTACTGCTTTCGTGAAGGCTTTGCGGTGGTGCCGACGTTTGACATTCCGCCGGTTCTGATTGACGACGGCGCGCGCCAGATGCGGCTCTTCAACGCATCCACGAGCGACGATCACGATGTCCATCTGGTGGGATGGTTGGAGAAGGAGGGGCAGATGTGGTACCTGATCAAGGATTCGGGGACCAAGGCCTGGAACAACTCCCACAATGGGTACATGTTCTATCGCGAGGACTACGTCCGCTTGAAAGTCCTCTGCGCCCTGCTGTCTCGGGACATCATCGAGCAAGCCCTGGGACGGGGGATCGGAATGCCGCCCCTGGATCGCTGATACGTTGCCGCCCGCAGGCAATTCGGCAGGTCTCGCTGCGCTCGACCATGCCCCACGGGAAAATCGGCAGGGCTTGCTGCGCTCGACCATGCCCTACCGGGAAAATCGGCAGGCAGATCGGCAGGGCTCGCTCCGCTCGACCATGCCCTACGGGAAAATCGGCAGGGCAAATCGGCAGGTCTCGCTGCGCTCGACCATGCCCTACGGATTTTCCAATCCGTCGGTGATCCATTCCAGCGAGAGCCTTGCAAAGGTGATCGTCTCGTAAGGACTCTTTTCACCGCGTTCGTACAGGCACCCGATGGTCATGTCGGGCAGTACCGCCAGGGCCGAATAGGCTGACGGGCCGGAATACATTTCCTTTGCCACCGGCCAAGACAACCCTTCATCATAACTGACGCGAATGGTCATCTTCTCTCTCTTGATGCCGGCGGGGTTGGCAAACAGGAGCCGGTTCTTGCTGAAATTGGGTCGTTTGGTAAACCGGATGAAGCTGGCCTGGCAGACGGGCTCGACCAGCTCCTTGGCCCACCAAATCGGCGACCACGACAGCCCCCCGTCGCCGCTGGTCGCCACCGCCCGGTGATTCTGCCTATCTTCGCCCCTGGCGTAATTGCGCATGTTGAGCATTAAGGACCCGTCGACCAGTTGGACTACCTGGCATTCATTGACGTGGTTTCCGACTACCCCGCCGATTTTCCAGGTCTCCCCATGATCGTCGCTGTAAATAACGTGTGATCGCCGGATATCCTCGGGCTCGGCTACGTTGTGGTCACAGGGAATCACCATCCGGCCGTTCTCAAGCTGAATGCCGCAACCCGGACCCGTGGCGTACCAGGTCCACTCGGGCAGTTTCGTGTCGGCAGTGATATCGACGGTCATCGTCCACGTTTGGCCCTCGTCGATGCTGCAGCAGGCCCAAACGGTCCGCGTTTGCCTGGCCACGCGTTTGAGAATCTTGTCTTCGCTGTCATCACCAAGGTTGCCGGTGAGCAGCAGTCGGATCCTCCCCGTCCGGCGGTCCACGACCGGACAGGGGTTTCCGATAGTGTTTGGGCCGTGGTCGACAACGAGCTGAACGGGGTTCCAGTTTTGGCCGTTGTCGGAACTGCGTCGCAGCAGAATGTCGATGTCGCCGTAGTCAGCAGCACTGTTCTTGCGGCCTTCGCAGAAGGCCAGGAGCGTACCCTTGGGCGTGACAATCAGCGAGGGAATCCGGTACGTGTGATAGCCGCCCTCGCCCGACTGAAAGAGGACCCGTTCCTCGAAGATCGGCTTGCTACCATAGGAAGGCCGTGGTTTCGTGGCCGCGCAGCCGCATGCCAGAGCGCAGGCAAAGAAGCTTATTGCGTAATAGCAGCACGACGACCCATTTCGTATCATCGTCACACCTCGTTGACCGGCCTTCAGGCGTGCACGATCACCCGGCATTGCGGTATTGCGTCCAGAAACCGCTTGCCGTATCGCTTGGTCTTGATGCGTCGGTCCAGCACGACCACCTTGCCGTGATCACTCCGCGTGCGGATCAGCCGGCCGAAGCCCTGCTTGAACTTCAGCACCGCCTCGGGAAGCTGATAATCCATGAAGGGGTTGCCGCCGCAAGCGCGAATGTGTTCGATCCGGGCCTCGACCACGGGCCGGTCGGGCACCATGAACGGCAGCTTGACGATGATCACATTGGTGAGAGCCTCACCGGGCACATCGACGCCCTGCCAGAAGCTGTCGGTACCGAAGAGGACCCAGCCGGGCTCATTGCGAAACCGCTCCAGCATCAGGGAGCGCGGCATGCCCTCGCCCTGGACCATCAACCGGAGGCCCATATCCTGCAGTCGACTCCGCAACCGGGCGGCCAGATCGCTCATCATCTCATAGCTGGTGAACAGCACAAAAGCATGGCCGTCGGTCGACTCGATGTGTCTTGCCACCGCGTCGGCCGCGGCCGGGAGGAACGCGTCGGCGTCATCCACCTCAGGCATGCCGGCCTCGATGTGGAGTTCGGCCTGTCTTTGGTAGTCGAACGGCGATCCGAGCTGGATCTCATCGGCCTCATCGAGTCCCAGGCGCGAGCGGATGTAGGCAAAGCCGTTCTTCCGCCCCACGGCCAGTGTCGCACTGGTCAGGATCACGCTTCGGTTTTTTCCGAAGAGGTGCTCGCGCAAGTGTTCGGCGACGCTGATGGGTGCTTCGGAAAGCGTGATGTCTCCTGCTTGTGGGCCCCGACCCTCCAGCCAGCGAACGGTATTCGGTCGTGCTTCGCCGAGCAAGCTCTCGAGTTCGGCGGCCAGCGCACCGGTTCTTTCCGCCAGGCTGGCCAACTCGACGAGGTCCTCCTGCCTGGTGATTCGGTCCTGCAAGGCGAGAAGCGCGAAGGCTTTCCGTCAGGGGATCATCGACAGGAATTCGATCGGTCACCCGGCCGTTGGGACGGCCGTGGAGTTGCTTCCAGTCCCACAAGTCTTCCCAGAAGCGATGCGCCGCGAGGCGGGCGCGGTGAACGGCCCGAAGACTCTCCCGGGCACCGAACACCGACAGAAAGCCACGACCGGTGCGTTCGCTGTGGAGGCGGTTCAGCAGGAACCGAACCTGGCCCTGGGAGACCGACTGACCGAAATGGTCTGCGGCGACCGCCTCCAGGGTATGGGCTTCGTCGATCACCACGAGTTGATACGGCGGCAGGATCGAGACTTTTCGTCTACCGAGGGCCAGATGGGTCATCAGCAGTGCGTGATTCACCACCAGAATCTGGGCATGGGCCGCCCGGCGGCGAGCCCGCTGATAGAAGCAGGCGTTGTAATGCGGGCAGGGGCGTCCGAGACAATTGCCGTGCTCGCTCCGAACCAGTTCCCAGACACGGGGATCGGGCACGGGGTCCAGCTCGGCGAGCGAACCTTCGGTCGTCTTGTACGCCCAGTCCTCGATTCGCCAGAGCTCGTCACGCAGCGAATCGGCAAACAGCGAGGTCTGTCGTTCGCTAGTCTGTCTCAATCGGCGAATACACAAGTAGTTGTTCCGCCCCTTGACCAGGACGGCAGTGAACTCTTCCGGTCCGACGGCTGCGAGGAAAGGCACGTCTTTCTGTATGAGCTGTTCCTGGAGGGCAATCGTATGGGTGCTGATAACGACCCGCTCGTTGGCCTGGGTGACCCTCTGAATGGCCGGTACGAGGTAGGCA
>DAOOIV010000119.1 GCA_035384605.1 Phycisphaerae bacterium | reverse complement strand
ACGGTGGCAAGCAGGCAGAAGCCCATCAGGTGCTCGAATGTCTTCATCCATGGCCCGGCCTTGGGTATGAACCTCACCCACATCGGCTTGGCTGCCAGGATGACATACGGAAGGCTCATGCCGAAACCGGCAGTTACAAAGATCGACATTCCGACCACCGCCGGCTGCTGGGCCGCAATGGCCACAGCACCGGCCAGAAACGGCGCAGTGCAGGCCGTGCCCAGAAGCGTGGCGAGCAGCCCCATCCCGAAGGCACTCAAATGGCCTTCCCCTTCGACCTGGCCGGCCAGATCCCCGACGATCCGCGGCGGGAACAAGGCAAACACTCCGAACAAACTCAATGAAAACGCCGTCACCACCGAAGCCAGGCCAATAATCACCTGAGGATACTGGAAAAAGCCGCCCCACGTGCGTCCCAACCCGACAATCAACAAACCGAGCACGATGAAGGACAATTCGATCCCCGCGCCAAACGCAAGACCGAGCGTCAGCACGCGCATTCGGCTTTCCCTGGCCTGCTGCACGAAGGACAGAACCTTGATTGAAATCACCGGCAATACGCAGGGCATGAGATTGAGAATCAGGCCGCCAACCAGGGACATGATCAGGTAGCCGACAAAACCCAGCCCCGCCAGGGACGCCTGGATCCGCCCCAGCCATGAATCACTGGTGAGCAAGGGCAAGGAAGGCGCCGAGGTTGTTGGTCCAAGGCCGGAGGTGGGGCCGACGCCCTCGTCGGCCCGTCGATCTGACTCGCTCGGCCCGGAAGCCAACTCGCTCGGCCCGGAATCCAACTCGCTCGGCCCGGAATCCAACTCGCTCGGCCCGGAATCCTTTCCGGGCCCTATCTTTTCGCTCCGCCCGGAATCCCTTCCGGGCGTCTTCAGCTCCTGCGGCGGCATCCCCCGCCTGG
Source organism: Phycisphaerae bacterium (assembly GCA_035384605.1). NCBI lineage: Bacteria > Pseudomonadati > Planctomycetota > Phycisphaerae > Phycisphaerae bacterium. The sequence goes on along the minus strand of DAOOIV010000119.1, from coordinate 14,184 downwards.
CAGCCGCGAAAAGCTCCCCATGGGCCGGCTGCGGAGTCTCGCCCGCCTTGGCCACCGGCAGGACCAGCTCCCACTCCACCGCCATCGGCGGGAAACAAACCTTGGTCTGATCCGAACAGGCCTGATACGTCGCCACCCCGCGAATCCGGACCTCGCTGCCTGTCAATCCCGGCTCAGCTTCAACCGGCAGGAGCACGAACACCCGCCCGCGATATACCGACAGTTGGTCACCCGGCAGGCCGCTGGACTCGACCTTGCCGGCCGGAAAGCGAGCTCGGCCTATGTACAGGCCCTCTGTCTTTTCATGGAATACATCGGTAGGCATCAAGAACTCGCCCAGCGGCCTGTGGGAGTTGATATGATGACCCTCAGCCACGTCAAACACGACCGCCACCTCGAACTTGGTGCCGGGCTTTGCTTTGTGCGTGTCGGCAACGGCCTCCAGCCGCTTCAGGTATTTCGCTTTCTCCGCTGGCTGGGGAAGATAGCTGCGAGCGAGCTGGAACGTGTCCTCGTTGGCAGGCTCAGCTTTCACTTCCCCGCCGGCGACCGGCAAGGTGATGGCCAGTTTCTTGTTACCCAGAAAGCACGCCTTGCGGCACGCCATCCAAGTCACGTCCACGCCGACGGTGACCTGCGACCCGGCTACGGCCTCTCTGGGCACCTCTATGGGCGCGAGGATCGTCGGCTCGCCCTCGAGAATAAAGGTATGTTCGCCACCCGCGTCGACGTACCGCTTTGGAAACGGATAAGCCAACATGCCGACCCGCCAGCCCCCCGGTACCTCCCATTTGAAAGAAGGTTCAAGGCCGCCTTCACCGGCGTTCCGCCAGTAAATGTGCCACCCATCCTCAACCTTGAACCGAAGGGCCACATTGACCGTCTCTCCCGGCACCCAGGCTGTCTGTTCCGAGAGAAGCTCCACCGCTACCGACGGTGCCTTCTCCGAAGCCATTAGCCCGCTTGGGGCCACCGCCCACGCCAACAACACCATCGCCCACATAAGCAGATGTCCGAGCTTCATACGTCTCGCCCCCAGACCCCCTGCATACGCATGGAGAGCTTCTTTATGCGAGATTGTAGCCGCTTGCGTCCGTGACGCGATAGAGATACGAGAAAACGGATCGCGGGCGAGAAATGCGACTCGAGGCTGGAGACCACGGCCGCATCAAAAGAAGCAAGCCAGAATCCTGGTGCGCTGTTGCCCTGTGTGTGTAGGCTGCCGCTCTGCGGCGGTTGGTTGTCCCTCGTTCGCACCCAGCTCGGCCATGGCCGCTCCCCGCGCGCTTACACGCCCGGGCCTATTGGATGGAGCAGCTTAGAGCCATTGGCGACCGCTCCCCGCGCGCTTACATTGGACTGCTCGCGGTCATTCGCTTGGTGGTGGACAAGCCAGTGGCGTTCGAGGCAAGACCTTCAGAGGCAATAGACAAAAACACGGAGCCGGTGAGAGCCACCGGCTCCGTAACAAACAAATCGAAACCCTTAACTGTCCGTCACTCCACCCGTCTTACCGACGGCGACGAAGCATCGGAACACCAGCCAGCAGCAACAGGGCGCTAACCGGCTCTGGCACTACCCGCAGTCCAACCACGTTGACATCCGAATGCTCTACAAAGTCCGTGTCGCCGACATAGGCACCCGTCACTGTGATCTCACCCATTAAAGCGGCGGGATCCATCGGAGCCCGAACCTTCATCTCGAATACTGGCCCCGCAGCCGTAATGCCGAAGACATCGCCGAAAACGTTGAAGATCGGACCTGCCGGAAAAGACCTCGGCCAATTGCTACCCTGCCAAGCGGTATTTCCATCGGTGGCGCTCCAACCTTGGGCTACGCCGGGGGCGTAAGCGGCTACACCGGGCGCTCCCGGTATCTTATAACCGTCTGGTGCCTCTATGACCACACCCCAGGAAACCAACTCCATCCCCTGCGGGTCCAGATTAATCTGCACCATGAATTCTTCTCCCGGTGCCACGATTTTGACCGGCGAGCCACCGGAAGTAACCGAAAAGGTCGCACCATATCCAATGCCCGCCATCATCAGGACGGCCACAACCACTGTCATTCTCTTCATATTGATCCTCCAATCCTCTCTTCTCTCCAGAGAACCCTAAAACTAAAACCTTCAATCTTCCCTCCGCTGGGTCCTACATAACCCTTGCGGCCAAATCTTCTTCGCTGGGGCCCCCGCCGGGGTGTCTGTCCACCCCGGCGGCAAGAAGCAACTAATCATCTCATCACGGGCACGTGTAAGTGGGGAGCCCGACCTTGCTTTTCGCCAGCGCCACGTCGGTAGCAGAAATCGTGCCGTCGCAGTTCAGGTCGCATCGGACGTTAGCGGCAACACTCTGGCCGACCCTAGACTTCACCAATGCCACGTCGGTCGCGCTGACTCTCTTATCTTGGTTAGCGTCACCCGCAAGAGCCAACACACTGCACGTCGTATCGCCTACCGTGCACTGCGTGGCACCTGCTACGTTTATCGTATAACAGGTCTTGTCTACATTGCCCGTAACCGTCAGGATGAGCGTATCATTGGCAACCGCAGTCGTGGCAAGCGACTCAGCCGTCACGACCAGACCACCCGTAATGCTCACGCCGCCCGCAGCATAGTTGGCTTTGGTCAGATCACCACTGAACTGAATGGAGATCTTTTGTATGCCGTTATTGCGCGGTTCCACTGTAGCGGTCCCATCCGCTGGATTGAGTACAATTGCTTGCTGACCAGCAGCGCCGTGTGTTCTGAGGCTGTTCCACGCGATCGGACTCACTTCTTGGCACACCGGAACATACCCTTGCCACTCGAACACAACTTCAGCAGGCGCGATCGCTTCGGTGACCGCCTCGGCAAAGCCGCCGGCCGTACCCATATAGTCGGCTGGGATCACGTTGTTGCTGTTGGCCGGAACCGTGAGCACCAGCTTGTAAGTGCCGTTTTCCAGATTCGACATGTCAATCTGGCCTTCGGCCACAGGCAGGGCACCCAGGCCAACGTACCCATCCGGGTTCCAGACAACCATGGGTCCGGGGTTTTCAGGGCTTTGCTTGGCCAAGCCGACACCCGCGCTGTTATTGGCTGTCGAGATCGAAAACGCGCTGTACCCAATACCCATACCGCTGAGCTTGCTGGGATCCAGCGTCTCGGCACCGCTCAGTTCGACTCCGAGATTCTCGCAAATGTCCAGAATCCCGTTACTGTCGGCGTCGGTCGTGCCATTCTCTTCGGTATCATCGTTAATCAGGTTCCCGTTGCAGTCGGGGAAGTAAGCAGGGGCCTTCATGCGGCCGCCGCCATGATACTTCGTGCTCGGGAATTGTACACGATCCATGAACGCACCGCCGTCGGCCGGTACGTCATACAGACGGCCAGGACCGTTCGGTGGGCCATATTCCACAGTGAAATACCCGTCATACTCCGGATCCACGTTCCACCCCAGGCAGAATGCAGCCCGCTCGAAGGGGTTCTGGCCGGTCAATGGCGGTGGCAACTCACTACCATCGTTCATCGTGCTGAAGAACTTCTTCGGGGCCGCAGGAACCCAGTTCTCGCCATCCTGTTTGAACAACTGAATGTCGAAAACCATGTTTGCGATGCCCCCGATCATGTATTGCTCCGTTTGATCCAGGCCCGCTGCCGCCGCGACGACGTCCCAGGTCACAATGCCTGTCTGCGGGGCCGGAGTCGTCGACCCCGGGACGAACGCCTTATAGTCGCCCGCATGAACGTCGTCGGCGTAGTTTGTACCCCCGATCTCGATCGTGTAATCGATCTCGGACCACTGTGTTTGCGCCGTCGCTATGCCACCAAGCATCAAAACGATGGCCCCGATTGCAGTTACTCTCATGGTTCCTGCCTCCTCTTGAATTGCGTCGGGCCTTAGAGCTTTACCAGAACTCCGGCGAGCCCGACTAACACCTCGAAACACCAGAAACGCTTTCTCAAAGCATGCAGGCCACATGCACGCCTGGGGCTCCTCCTGCCGCAGACCAAGCCATAACCTGCCGCTTCTACGCTTCGCACACCGCCTATCCTACCGAACGCGGTCATCGATGTCCAGGGAAATCCTTGATGAGCTCTGCGCTCCTCTTCCCTTCCACCTCTCCCGCCCGCCACCGGACGAGCCACTCACTGTCGACATCAAATTGTACCCAACGCTCAGGAGACTGCAAGACCTTTTCGCGCAAATTCTCTGCAAATTCTCCCGACACATTCCCCCGTTCATGCGCGGCGAGCTTCGCTCTGCCGGGTCTTGTTCTCTCGCTTTCGTTCAACTTGGCCTTGCTCTCGAAACAACATCGCAAGGCTTTGCCTTGAAAAAGCTTATGCGCTGATCAGCCTAGCCTCAGCTTCAATGCCTGCCTTGCCCCAGAATACCCATTATCCCTATTTATCCAAACCTGCATGGCGATGATGTTCGCAGGCTGCGCCCCATCTGAAGCCACGCTGGCACGGCAGGAATGTCCATCTTTCCGGGAGGCTGCCTCGAAGCCTGATCCCCCTTGAAACGGCCTAGCTAACGAACTGGCCGGCTCGTACGGGGCGACATTATGGGGCCTGTCCTCAGGGCCATACCAAGCGCCCGAGCAGCGCCGGTCGGCGGGCGCCTGTCACCTGGGGCAGGTTACCCGGCACGCCGTCGATATACGCCTTTGCCAACATGGCAAAGCTCACGGCCTCCTTCGCCTGCGCGGAAATCCCGAATTCCTCGATTCGCCGGACAGTCGCTCCCCGCAGCTCAGCCTGCAACATGAGCATCAGCGTTGGGTTCCTGGCACCTCCCCCGCAGACGATCACCTCCATGGCAGGCAGTGCTGAGCCACCGCGAATCTTCCGCCGCCTTGCCGATAAAGTCGCCACGTCGGGCAGGAACCGGCGATAGGCTTGGGCAATCGAGCGGGCGGTCAGCGCCGTGGCTGTGGCTACCCAGTCGTCAGGACGGGAGCCGGCAGCGGCCAAATGCTTGATTTCTCGCGTCATAAATGGCTTGCCAAAATCCTCGCGCCCAGTGGTTTTTGGAGGTTTAATTTCAAAATAAGGATGTCTCAACCACTGATCCAGTACGTCGCCCAGAACCCTTCCCTTTGCCGCCCGCCGCCCGCCGCGGTCCATCGTTTCTCGGCCGCCCGTAATGCAGCGGACCACAGCGTCAATGACCATATTCCCCGGACCGGTATCGAAGGCGATAACCCGAGAGGCATCCCCTCCGGCCGGCAGCCAAGTTACATTCGCGATCCCCCCGATGTTCTGTATCGCTCGCGAGATTCTGTGATGGCGAAAGAGCGCCCAGTCGGTCCACGGCACCAACGGAGCACCCTGCCCCCCTGCTGCCACGTCCGATTGCCTGAACTCGGCAACCACCGGCAAACCGGTCCGCGCTGCCACCCTGGCCGGCTCACCCAATTGAAGAGTAACGGTCCGACCCGTCGGCCCCGGTAGATGGCAGACGGTCTGGCCAGACAGGCCGATCAAAGAGGGACGCTCGCTGCCACGAGCCAGACCGATGGCCCATGCGGCAGCCTTGCCAAACGCCTCACCCAAGTCGGCGTGAAGATGGGCAATCTCCTGCGTCGTGGTTTCGCCAGGGGCCATCACCGCCAACAGCCTTCGCCGCAGGCTGGGCGGAAAACCGGTGTGCCGATGCCACAAGAGCCGAGGCCGCATCCGGGCTCCAACCCCCTCGATCCGGACGCAAGCCAGGTCGATCCCATCACCACTGGTGCCCGCCATGAGTCCGAGAACCAACCCTACAGCCGAGCGATCGGCAGGCCTCCGAAGTCTGGAGGATCGCTTCGAGATCCGTGCGCCGGGCTTGTTCATTGGCGATCCGATCCCTGCCATTAGCAAATGCGGGAACGTCCCGCGGCCGCAACATCCGTCACGTGCACACCCTGTCCCCCGCAACTGATTGTGCTATACTGTGGGGGTAATCGCGGAGCGCCGCAAGGTAGATGCCGAAATCGATTGGCCGTGCGGTAACCCTCGGCGGCCGACAAGTTGAAGGAAAGAACGAAAGCGAAAACCGTCTGTTGATTCGCCCGATGTTGACGGCCGATGACCAAGAAAGGTCTCACCTCAGGCAGGACCTGCTCGGCTGATCGATGGGCAACCGAGTCGGTGGCGGCGTGGATTCGGTAAAGTGACCCAGGAGGGTGTGTGCATGGCAGGGGCAGAGTCCAACGCTGTTCGCCCGCCAATGGCTGTCTTTCGGACCGTCTTGACCATTTTCTTCCTCCTCCCCGCGACCTTCGTCAGGGCCGACTCGAGATGGAAGCTCATCTATTACCGTCAGTACGGCAATCAGCTCAACGCGAACAACCGGACCATCGAAAACCACTGTTTCAACGACAACGGCACCAAGGCGGCGGGTATCGGCGTGACCAACCTGTCGAACTCGGGATGGGCCATCTTCGGTACCACCGACTTCACCGGATGGAATCGCCTTAACCCGCTCGATCCCAACAACTGCGCCTACGACATCCGGATCTACGACCCGAGCACACCCACGGACCAGAGTCCGAACTTCAACTGGCAGAACACACAGCCACCCTGGCCCGATTACTACAGCTACATAACGTGGTGGATGAAGGTCTCGGACGACACCCGCGTGCGGGCTTTTCCGCAAAAGCCGGTGTATCACTACGATCTTGTAGACGGCCTCAATCAGGCCGGCGGCTTTACCGGCGGTTGCATCCCAACCGGTTGGGTCGAGGCGCCAGGTGCCAACAGCGACTATCGCGAGCTTCCCACCGGCGGCTGGGCGACCTACCAGGCTCAAACCTTCGTCGTGCCTGCAGGCATTAATCGTATCGTTGCGGCATCAGCGTTCCTGACCCGCGGGAGCTCCCCGCCGGGGCCGAAGTTCACATACCGGGCCACGATCCGAGAGGGCAGCCCGACGGGCACGCAGATCGGTCCGGCAACCGTCTCGCGCGAGGTCTTCTCAGGCGAATTCAAAGAGGTTGCGGTCTGCTGGCCACTCAACGGTGTGCCGGTTACCGAAGGACAGACCTATGCCCTTCACCTTGAGGCCACCGACGGACAAGGCTTCAACGTCTATCGCACCGTCAATAACAACTACCCGAACGGCTCACTCTGGCACGGCGATACTCACGTGGCCGAGCATGACATGGTGGCCGTCGTGGTCGGCGTCGGGTACGACGCCTCCCCGCCCCATATCAGTCGAAATCCTGCCCTCCTGACAAAGTCGGTCGTACGAAAGAACAACCTGCCGAACGACACCTTCACCATTGCTAATGGCGGAGGCGGCACACTGAACTACACCATCAACGACAATGCGAGCTGGTTGTCGGTCGACCCCGCAGCCGGCTCGTCAACCGGTGAGACGGATACGATCAGTATACTCTACGGCACGGCCGGTCTGGCAATCGGTTCCTATAGCGGTACGATCACCATCAATGCCACGGGGGCGGACAACACACCGCAAACGGTCGTTGTGAATCTGTCGGTGACCGCTCCTCCATTTGCGCCTTGCGATTTCGACACTGACCACGACGTCGATCAGGAGGATTTCGGAGTGTTCCAGAGCTGTTACACCGGGCCCGGCGTGAATCAGACGGACCCGGCTTGCTCCGGGGCGCTGCTGGATCTGGACACGGATGTCGACTATGAGGACTTCGCCAGATTCCTTGCCTGCATGGGCGGCCCGGACATTCCGGTGGACACCACCTGTGCGGACTGAGCGAGGGCCCAAACGTTGCGTGATGCGAAACCGGGTGAGTGAGGGTTGGTGAGCGAGTTCTGTTCAGATAGGAGGGTCATAATGAATACCTGCCAGCCACCTCGTTGGCTGAATGCTGGGTTGATGCGGCTTGTCTGCGTTGGCCTACTCATGCCGGCGACCGTTGCCGTCGCTGATGGAACCGTGAGCGGACAGTGCCGGTTCGAGCAGATCAAAGGAAGAAGCATCTGGTACACGAACCTGCACGAATGGAATGCCTTTTTGATCCCCAGTTGGTCGATGTTCGCAGATCCGCTGAGCTACCGCGTGGACCACGGCAACTACACTTTCACGAACCCCGCCGGCGACTACACCCTCTACGTCAATCAGCCGGAATTCTTCGGCCGGGCTAAAGTCGTCCGAGATGTACAGATCATCAACGGCCAGACGGTCACGGTTCATCCCTCACTCAACCTCGATTACTCCTGCTACTACAAAAACGAGTGGCCGAGCGGCTGGGGAACCCCCTGGTACCAGACTTTCATCGCTACGGGCACGTCGGTCAACAAGATCGTCTACTCCTGTGCGAGCGGCGATACGGGCACGATCAACGTCAGTCTGCTGAAGGACACCGGAGGCAACGTTACAACCTGGACCCAGGTGGGAGTGACCAAGTCTTCGGGAAGTAGCATCGGCGAGTCGTGGGTCGGCTACCTCAGCGGGCAACTCCCGACTGTCCCGGGCGAGCGATACGCCATCCGCCTCGCGGGAGAAGCAAGCACACCCTTTTCTCCCTACTGGCGCACCGACAACGGCGACGGCTATGCCGGCGGCCAGGCGTTTGACCCCAACGGAAACCCGCTGAACAAAGACCTGTGCATCCTCGTTTTCAGCGACAACGACGGCACCGTCATCCCCTACATGAAGACGACCGGGGGAATGGGCTCAACGGCGTGGTGGGAATGGCAATGGGGCCAGACGTTCAAGGCCACCGGCGAAGCGCTGGCGGGTGTCGATCTCTGGATCTCTCACGGCGGCGACCTGCAGTGGAACATGCGGACGGAGGTTAAGGTTTACTCCAATCCACCCACGGGCAACCCGCCCACGCCCAGCGGGCTGGTGGGTTTGGTGAAACGCGGACGCGGCGCCTGGCAGGCCGGCGGCGCCGCCATGCTCGGCATCGGCTACGCGCCGGGTGAGGTGCCTCTCGTGGCCGGCAACACATACTACATCGAGATCACACCGTACGGCGGCGACGCGATCGGCTACGAGGCTTACCGGTTCGATCAGCCGGCGGACGCCTACCCCTACGGGCACGCCTACTCAAACCGCAACCCGCAACCCGACATCGACCTGAGCATGACCATCATGGAGTACGCCGTCAGCGGTCCGCCCCCGCAGATCGAGCGCAACCCAGCCTCGTTCACCCGTAGCGTCGAGCGAGGAAAGAATCTGCCTGACGCTACCTTCACCGTCCGTAACGCCGGCGGCGGCGTAATGCCTTACACGATCAGCGACGACGCCGCGTGGCTGTCGGTCGCTCCCAACAGCGGTACGTCGTCGGGGGAAGTTGATCCCATCGGTATTCTCTTCAACACGTCGACGCTTGCGGTCGGTTCATACACCGGCACGATCACCATCAGCGCGCCGAATGCCGCCAACCCGACTGAGACGGTCATCGTCTATCTGACGGTCACACCGCCCCTGTTTGCTCCCTGTGACTTTAACACCGACCATGATGTCGACCAGACGGATTTCGGTGTCTTTCAGGCTTGCTACAGCGGAGCGGGGGTCACACAAACCGACGTCGCCTGCACCGGAGCCGACCTGGATGGCGACGGCGACGTCGACATGGATGACTTCACGCGATTTGTCGGGTGCCTCTCCGGTCCGGGTGTGCAAGCCGATACGCTCTGTGCGGGGTGAGCGATTAAGACCCTGTCCTCGGTTGGTGTGGGACCGGCGCTTCCGGCTTTGTGGGGATCTCGCCGCGGCCAAGACCGTAACGAACAAGTTCACCGTTGTGCCCGCCCGGATCTGTGCCCACGATGTCGGCAGTCGCGAGCTTCTGCCTTTTCCCGCCCGAGCAGCCTTCGGGACCTCGGGCAAGATTAGGCGCACCGATTTCGGCACAAGCTGTTCACTTACGATACACCCCTCTTGATATAAGCATGATCGCTTCCTTACAGGGTTTCACGACCGGAGCGGTTGCTGTCAAATTTCTGCAAAGTATTTGAACGATCCGGCCGCTACCGACGGTATAATCCTTTGCATGCTGACGCGACTTGCCATGATCGGTTTGCTACTCACCCAACCGCTACGAGTCTGCTTCGCGGGCGCGTGCGAGTCGGTCTGCCGATCAGAGGAGCAGCCGACGACATGCTGCAAAGGCACGTGCGCGGGGGAGGCAAAGCCGCAGTGTTGCCGGACGGCATCCGAGACGACGGAGCCGTCATGCCCCTGCACCTTCTGCCCAAACGGGCCGCGCGAGCCGGTCAACCGACCGAATAACCCCCCTTCGGTAAACGATCAGCCATCCATCGCAGCCGTCACCTGGATCTGTGCCGATGGCGACGACAAACCGAGCTTGTCGTTGCTAACAGCCAACCGGGCCGGCTCTTGTCGAAGCGTGTCCGGCAATACCCGCCAAGCCTCTCTTTGTGTCTGGCTCAACTGAGCAAGCCATCCTGGGAATACTGTGCGCCCGGAAAACCCCTGACGGGCTTCATTCGTGTATCGACGGGGCCTGGCCGTCCTGCATGGACGGAACGGCCAGGGCAGGTTTTGGACAAGCACAAGTATGTGAATTGATCTCTTCCAGGAAGACAGGAGTCTGAACATGAAACATTTTGCGATTACTCTTGTGGCTGTATGTGCGTTGGTGTTGGCTGCCTTTGCCGCCAGGCCGCTTCTGGCAGGCCCACCAGTGCCGGCCGCCGGCATGAGCTGCGGTGACAATTGCGGCACCGACAGGTACGAAACCAAGTGCGGCGACAACTGCAAATGTGGCGACAATTGCCAGTGCGGTAACGACTGCAAATGCGGCGATGAGTGCAAGTGTGGCGACGACTGCAAATGCGGCGACAACTGCAAGTGCAAATGCAAGGACAAGTCTGAGGACAAGTCCAAGGGCAAGTGCAAAGACAAGTGCAGGGACAAAAAGTGACAGGCGGCTCGCCGTGAATCGGGGATAATCCACGGCAACCGCCCGGCGGTTAAATACCCGCCGGCCGCCAACGACAGGCCGGGTCCATCAACCGATGGATCCGGCCTTCTTTGTGTCGCCATCCGCACCAAGCGAGAATGCGGTGCGCGACGATTCAGGCAGGGCTGCCGCAAGACCGATTCAGAACCCGCAGCGTAAGCGACGGCCCCGACCGGATGGCGAAGCTGCTTGGTCAGCGAGGGTCCGCGCCGACAGCCCTTCACGCGTGCAACGCGGCGCAGGCTGAAATATACTGACTGCGCGGCATGGTCCGGGCACATGGGCACGCAGGACTGCGTCACACTTGAACGGATTGTCGGCATTTGCCTGAACCCCGCTTGCCACGGCGTAGCTCGCAGAGCGAAGTCGGGAACACTGCTTGCCGCGGCGTAGCTCAAAAAGCGAAGCCGGGAACCCTTATGGAAGTGCGTCTCGCGAGAAAACACGGTTTCTGCTTCGGCGTCGAGCAGGCGATCGAGCTCGCCGAGCAAACCTTACGCGACAATCCGCCTGGCCGCGTCGCGGCCCTGGGCCCGGTGATCCACAACCCCCAAGTCGTCCGAAGACTTGAACAGGAAGGCCTCAATCAGTCCGCCCACCTCGACAACCTGGAGGCCGGTACAACCGTGCTGATCCGTTCGCACGGCGTCGGGCCGGAGATCTATGAAATGGCCCGTCAGCGCGGCATCAACCTCGTCGATGCGACGTGCAGACTCGTCAAGCGCGCCCAGACCGTGGTCAAACAACTGCACGAGGAAGGCTATCAGGTGGTCATGATCGGCGACGCCAACCACCCGGAGGTCAAAGGGGTTATCGGCTACGCCCCCAACGTCATCGTGGTCGAGCAAGAGGAAGATCTGGCGAACAAGATCCCGCCACGGGCGCGGCTCGGCATTGTCGCACAGACCACTCACGCCCCCGAGCACGTCGCCCGAATGATCGGAGCAATTGCCGCCCTGCCGTTCCAGGAACTCAGAGTCGTCAACACGCTCTGTCTGGAGGTCGTTCGACGCCAGGAGGCAGCCGTCGAACTCGCCCGCGAGGTCGACGTCATGTTCGTGCTTGGCGGCCTGACCTCGGCCAACACCTGCGAACTGGCCCGGCTCTGTCAAGGCGAAGGCGTCCGAACGTATCATCTGGAAACCTGGGCTGACTTCAGACCCGAAATGGTCGCCGGCTGCAAGGTCGCCGGCATCACCGCCGGCGCCTCCACGCCCGACGACACGATCACCGAATTCGCCGAGAACCTTCGGCGCTATAACCCGATCAAGCAGCCCGATTAGCAGCTCGCCTGCTTTGCCGCATCATCGCAGCTTTCCTTCGAAGCTTGATCAGCCGACCTTGCCGGTTGTCCTTCGGCCTCATTCGCAGGGGGACGACGGCAACAACCGGGGCCGCGACACAAGCCAGGGTCGCGAAATCGGCGCGCCCGCGCAACCCCGCCCTCAGCCGTCGCAGCCGGATGGCACCACAAGGCCCGGACCCGTGGCACAGGCCTCGAACGCGGCCAGGTCGTTCGCATCCACGTCGTTGTCACCCAGGGGGAAGCCCCACTCGGGCCGATCAAAGCAAACGCACCCGGCCAGTGCCGGGGTCAGATCCCCGGAGACGCAGATCTGCATGATCGCGAAATCCGCCTGGTCGACGTCCCCGTCGCCATCCGCGTCCGCGAAGGGATCGCGGCAGTCGGGCGAGACCACCGAAACGTAAGCGACGGAGTCGTCGAGGTTGATCCATCCGACGTTTTCTCCCCAGGCGTAGCCGCGGAAACGCCCGGCCCAATAATTGCCCGCGGGGGCATATTCGAAGCGGGCCTGCCGGCCGTAAGTGCCGAGGGCGGCCCAGGTATCGAAATTGACCCAGCCGATGTTCTCGCCCCAGCCCAGACCCGACAAGTCGCCGGTCAACGCATCGATGTTGACGCCGCAATCCTCGCCGTTGGTGTTGGCGTACGCCGTGCCGTTGGCCGGCCGACCGTTACCCAGGTTGATCCAGCCAACGTTTTCCGCCCAGACGAAACCCGAAAGGAACGAGGGATGCACCCGAACGTTCGAATTGGCCCCGTGCCAGTTAAGCCAACCGACGTTCTCGGCCCACGCAAATCGGTGATTCGGATCGATGTTGGACTCCCCGGCGGCCAATACACAGACGGTGCCCGCACAGAGTAGCGCCGCTGCAAGACGATGAACCATATCTCACCTCCTGCCGTCACCGGCTCCCTTAATGGAACCGGTGATCGCGCGGCTCAGTTGTACTCGATGATCTGGTAACTCACCCGGCGGATCCCGGTCAACGGTACTTCGTCAACGCGAATCGTGAGCGACGAAGCCGTCAGATCCATGAGGCAAGCAGCGGTGCGACCCGCAAGCGTGTTCCTCGCGTCTGACATATTTACAACGACGGCGTCGCTGAGAACGACCATGCTTTTGGAGGGCATGATCTCCGGCGTGAAGTTGGCACTGCCCTCGACCGCGCCACTGGCCAGTTCGATGACGCCCCGGACAACCTGTTTCACTCCTCCTCCTCCGCCGCCGGGGATTCCGGCGATGGCCGACGCCAACTGAGCGTGCTCCGCCGAAAGCTGCTCGAGCGTTTTCATCGTGGGGGATACCGGGCCCACGGGCGGATTAAGATCTCCGGCTTGGACCCAAAGAACGAGACACAAGCAGACCACCATCCCTGTCACGATGAGTCCGCGAATGCGACGCGATGACATAGAAGCCTCCTTCCAAACGCATTGCCACTTTTCCAATCAGACGAAAATGTCCTCCGGACTGATTCACAATCCCTCAGGACCGCCCGTAGCACCGTGCCACCTGAATCAGCTTTTGGCGGGTCATCAACCTACCAAAGATCCTTAAGACGTGCAACATAAAAAGAGGGATAGGCCTATGCTACTGAAGGATAAGAGATACCCCTATGGTATGGCAGAAATGAACTGAGGTCGGACTGGGGCGATGCTCATCCGGCGTCGGGGAAACCAATCTGGCAGCCCCCTCCAACGACGTTTTTGGGCCTCCGCCGGCTTTTCTTGGAAGCAAGGGCTGAACCCAAAGAAAAACGCCCGGCGCGTCGCAACACACACCGGGCGTTTCGTATATCAAGTTAACAGTGTGACGCCGGGCGGGGAATTGCTCCCACCGCTCACCCACTATGGGCCGAGAACGCGCTGACTCATGGCACGCCTTGTCGGACCGGCGGCCCAAGCCGACCGATCCGCCGCGAACCACGTCTAGTGATCCACTAGAAAGGAGGTGATCCAGCCGCAGGTTCCCCTACGGCTACCTTGTTACGACT